>CAIYGK010000048.1 GCA_903925725.1 uncultured beta proteobacterium
GGAAAAAGTGTTCAGGGTATTCCAGGACGCACAGGGACGCCAGCACGTCAGCCTGGACAGCCTGCGCGCAACGCTGCCGTCGCGCGAGACGGCCTGAAAGGATTAAGACTGTGCACATCGTCGTTTGCATCAAGCAGGTTCCGGACTCGGCGCAGATCCGCGTGCACCCGGTCACCAACACCATCATGCGCCAGGGTGTGCCGGCCATCGTCAATCCGTACGACCTTTTCTCACTCGAAGAAGCTCTTCGACTGAAAGACAAGTTTGGCGGCAAGGTGACCATGCTGTGCATGGGCCCGCCACAAGCTGAGGAGGCACTACGCAAGTGCATCAGCTTCGGCGCTGACGATGCAGTGCTGGTGACGGACCGGGCCTTTGCCGGCGCCGACACGCTGGCCACCTCGTACGCGCTGGCGGCAGGCCTGCGCCAGATTGCCAGCGAACAGGCGGTAGACATCGTCTTTACCGGCAAGCAGACCATCGACGGGGATACAGCGCAGGTTGGCCCCGGCATTGCCAAGCGCCTGGGGCTGCAGTTGTTGACCTATGTCTCGCGCATTGTTGAAACCGATCTGGAAAAGCGCACGATCACGGTGGAAAGGCGCGCTGAAGGTGGTGTGCAACTGCTCAAGACGTCGCTGCCCTGCCTGATCACGATGCTGGAAAACACCAACGAAATGCGCTTTGCGGCGCTGCCCGCCATGATTCACGCCGCTGCCTACCCGGTGCGCAAGTGGAGCAAGGAGCAAGCTGGCATTGAAGACCTGGGCAAGATTGGCCTGAAGGGCTCACCCACCGTCGTGAGCAAGGTCTTCGGCCCGACACCGCGCAGCGAAAAGGCCGAGATGCTGGACCTGGAAACCTCCAGCCTGCGCGACCTCTCGCTCAATCTGTTGCAGAAGATTTTCACGCGACATCCGACACTGGAATCCGACCTGCTGATGAAGGAACTGACATGAGTGAAGCCTCCGGCTCAATTGCGCCTGCCGCGGTGCCGGTCAAACGCCCAGCCGGGCGCGGCCGCAGCGTCGAACTCTCCGACGAACTCAAGGCCTACAAAGGTGTCTGGGTCTTTGTTGAGCATGATCGCGGCCACGTACACAGCGTGTCCTGGGAACTGGTGGGCGAAGCGCGCAAGCTGGCCGACAAACTGGGCTGCCAGGTGAGCGCACTGCTGCTCGGTGGCCCCGATGAGGCGCTGGAAAAGTTCGCGGCCGAAGCCTTCACCTTTGGCGCTGACAAGGCCTATCTCATGCAGGACCCGATCCTGAAGGGCTATCGCAACGAGCCGTTTACCAAGGGCTTGACGGATCTGGTCAACAAGTACCAGCCCGAGATCCTGCTGCTGGGCGCCACCTCGATGGGGCGGGATCTGGCCGGCTCGGTGGCGACCACCCTGCTGACCGGACTGACGGCCGACTGCACCGAGCTCAGAATCGACCCTTCCTCCAATGCGCTTGCCGCCACCCGTCCCACATTTGGCGGTTCGCTCTATTGCACCATCATGACGCTGGCCTACCGGCCGCAGATGGCCACCGTGCGCCCGCGTGTCATGCTGATGCCGCAGGCCGATGCCAGCCGCAGCGGCGAAATCGTCTACGACACGCTGGGCATGCTGGAGAGCCAGATTGTGACCAAGCTGCTGGACTTTATTGCCGATGCCAGCAGCAACAAGATCAACCTGCCTTACGCCGACGTGATCGTCACCGGCGGCAAGGGCCTGAAGAACCCGGAAAACTTCAGGCAGGTGTTTGAGCTGGCACGCGTGCTTGGCGGCGAAGTCGGTGCCACGCGCCCTTGCGTGCAGGCGGGTTGGGTCGAGGCCGAGCGCCAGGTCGGGCAGACCGGCAAGACGGTACGCCCGAAGCTTTATATCGCCGCCGGCGTTTCCGGCGCCATCCAGCACCGCGTCGGCATGGAGGCGTCGGACGTCATCGTGGCCATCAATACCGATGTGAACGCACCCATTTTCGAGGTCGCGCACTACGGCATTGTTGGCAACGCGATGCAGGTACTACCGGCCTTGACACAGGCCTTCGCAGCGCATCTGGCACTGCGCCGCCGGCAGGCGGCCTGAAGGAAAATCGATGAAAAAACCCAACAAATTCGACGCCATCGTCGTGGGTGCCGGTCCGGCCGGCAACGCCTGCGCCTACGTCATGGCCAAGGCCGGACTCAAGGTACTGCAGATTGAACGCGGTGAGTACCCCGGCAGCAAGAATGTGCAGGGCGCCATCCTGTACGCCAAGGCGCTGGAGGAAATTATTCCGGATTTCCGCGAGGACGCGCCCCTGGAGCGCCACATCATCGAGCAGCGCATGTGGCTGCTCGATGACAACTCTTTTGTCGGCACCCACATCCGCAGTGAAGACTACAACAAGCCGCCTTACAACCGCTACACCATCATCCGCGCCCAGTTCGACAAATGGTTCAGTTCCAAGGTACGCGAAGCTGGCGCACTGCTGATCTGCGAGACCACCGTGAAGGAACTGATCATGGATGGTGATCAGGTGGTTGGCGTGCAGTGCGACCGCGAGCAGGGTGATGTCTATGCCGACGTGGTGGTGCTCGCGGATGGTGTCAATTCCACGCTGGCGTGCAAGGCCGGCTTTCACGGCGAGATTCCGCCTGGCAACGTGGCGCTGGCCGTGAAAGAGATTCTCTTCATGCCAGAAGACGTGATTCGCCAGCGCTTCAACATTGGCGAAGAATCCGGCGTCGTGATGGAGATGGTGGGACGCATCACCGACGGCATGACCGGCACCGGCTTCTTGTACACCAATAAGGAGTCGCTGACCATTGGTGTTGGCTGCATGCTGAGCGATTTTGCAAAGAACCCGAACCGGACCAGCCCGTACATGCTGCTCGATCAGATGAAGCGCCATCCCTCTATTGCGCCCCTGATTGAAGGTGGCGAGATGAAGGAGTATTGCGCACACCTGATTCCGGAGGGCGGCTTTCACGCGATTCCCAAGGTCTATGGGCACGGCTGGATGATCGTGGGTGATTCAGGCGGCTTTGTGAATTCAGCGCATCGCGAGGGCTCGAACCTGGCCATGACCACCGGGCGGCTGGCCGCCGAGACCGCCATTGCAGCCAAGGCGGCGGCAAAGGGCTACCGCGCTGACTCGCTCTACACGTACAAGAATGCGCTGGACGCCAGCTTCGTCATGAAGGATCTGCACAAGTACCGCGATATGCCGGCGGTGTTGCACAAGAGTCCGCAGTTCTTCACCACCTACCCCGACATGCTGGCGCAGGCGGCGCGCACCATGATCACCGTGGACGGCGTGGACAAGAAAACCAAGGAGCGCGAGATCTTCGCGAACCTGCGCAACACGCGCAAGCTCGGCGGACTGATGGGTGACGCCTTCAAACTCTGGAAGGCGATCCGATGAATATCGTCAGCGTCAACGTTGAAGAAAAACTCTTTCAAAACCGCTACCGGGTTGATGCCGGGCGGCCGCACATCCGCATCAAGGACGCTGCCGTCTGCACCAACGATTGCGACGTCAAGAGCTGCACCTTTGTCTGTCCGGCTTCCTGCTACAAGGTCGAAGGCAATGGCAGCGTCACGCTGATCACCGACGGCTGTCTTGAATGCGGCAGCTGCCGTATCATTTGCAACGAGCATTTCAACGTCGATTGGGAATACCCGCGAGGCGGTCACGGGATCCTGTTCAAGTTTGGCTGACAAGAAGGATGCGAGCTCCCTAGTCTCGATTCAGCATCAATGACCGCTTTGAGGTCTGAAATGTTGACTAGCCATTGACTCCTTGGGGCACGTTCTTCGCGGTCACGACCGATGGCTGTGCGGTAGACTGATTTGACGAAACGCCGAACGTCAAGTTTCGGGCGAGCTCTTCAGATGGTCTCGTTGAGCTACACCTTGAGTCCGAGCGCTCGCTTCACCATGAATCGGAATACTCGTTTCTTCAACGTCTTTTCGCTAAAAACCAGGGGCGCATCAACACCTGGTGCGTGGGTGAGCAGCTCGTATCCCTTGTCGGTAATCAGAATTGTGTCCGAGTGCCTGTAACCGCCCTCGCCGTCCAGGTAGATGCCGGGCTCAATCGAGACCACCATATTTTCTGAAAGCACATCGGATGAGCCCTCGGCCAGCCAGGGCCCTTCGTGGTTGCCCAAGCCAAACCCGTGTCCAACCCGATGCAAACGCTGCTCGGGCGCGTTGAAGCCACGCTCCGCCAGAAATCTGTTCACACCTGCATCGACCTCGGCGCATCCAACGCCGGGTCGCAGTAAAGATAGTCCTACATTGCGGGCCTCGACCATGAGGGAGAACATATCGCGCTGCGCAGCGGTGGGCGTAGCAGTGAAGTAGGTGCGCTCGCATTCGGCGGCGTAGGCATTTACCCGCGTCAGCACGAGCGCGACATGGGGACCGTCCTGCAACAAAGCATTCGCGGCGGGCACCGAGTGCGGCATGGCACTCCACGGCGCTGGAAAACTGAGCATCAACACTTTGGTTGTCAGCGGGTCCCAGTCTGGCGTTTCGCGAATGACGCTTTGCGTCACCTGGCCGGTGCGAGCAAAGCCCTCGGCCACTGTCGAACCATAGTACGAACATTTATACAATTCTTCTACGCCCCGATCGGCAAACATCGCTGCGCGGCGAATCATCTGGATTTCCGCGACGCTTTTCACAGATCGAAGTTCCTCAATCAATGACGCGGGCTTGCCCCCCATAGCTTGAAGATGCCCGGCTGTCGAGATCGGACAGGCGCTATCA
>CAIYGK010000049.1 GCA_903925725.1 uncultured beta proteobacterium
CTTTGGCACGCCCCTGACAGCACTGGTTGCTGCCGTGCGAGACGAAGCCGAACAGCTGGGGCAGGTGCTCGGCCTGTCACGCTATGATGCCCTGCTCGAACGCCATGAAGCGGGCCTGCGAACGTTGCGCGTCAAGAACTTGTTCGGTGAGGTGGCGCAATGGCTGCCTGGCCTGATTCAACAGGTACGTGATCGGCAGTCGACCGAAGAAGTCATCGAGCCTGAAGGTCCATTTCCTATCGAGGCGCAGCGTCAGCTTTGCCAGACGATTATCGGCATGCTCGGTTTCGACTTTGAGCGCGGGCGGCTGGACGCCAGCGCACACCCATTTACCGGCGGCGTTCCGGAGGACGTCCGACTAACCACCCGGTACAAAGAGGGCACCTTCCTACCAGCCCTGTTGGCGACCATGCATGAAGCGGGACACGCGTGCTACTTTCAAAATTTGCCGCACGAGTGGCTGGGACAACCGCTGACGGAACCGCACTCTGCCGCTCTGCATGAAGGCCAAGCGCTGAGTTTTGAGCGGCAGCTAGCGCCTTCGCTGGCGTTCGCGCAGGCGCTATCACCCTTGCTTAAGACCGCTTTTGGAACACAGGTCGCCTTTGAGCCGCACAACCTCTCGCGCATGATGACGCGCGTGCAACCGGGCCCTATTCGGGTCGAGGCCGATGAGCTCACCTACCCGGCTCACATCATCCTGCGCACTGAAATTGAACTTGAATTGATCGATGGCGCACTCAATGTCGATGACATTCCTGCCGCGTGGAACGAGCGCATGCAGCGCCTGCTTGGCGTCGACACACGCGGCTATCTCAGCCAAGGACCTCTGCAAGATGTGCACTGGGCTCGTGGGATGTTCGGCTATTTTCCAACCTACCTCGTGGGTGCCATGGTCGCAGCACAATGCAATGCCGCAATGAGGGCAGACATGCCAGATCTGGATGTGCGCATTGCTGCCGGTGATCTGGGATGCGTGGGCTCCTGGCTAAAACCCAGGGTATGGCAAGTAGGCGCGCAATTTAACGCTGAAGACCTGCTGCGTCAGATCACCGGGGAAGGGCTGAACCCCGACTGTTTGCGGCGACACTTTGAGCGTCGCTACCTGTGCAACACGTAAGAATGCAAGCGAAGGACTCCCCATGACCCTTACAGCCATAGCGGATAACCGCGCCAGTTCCGACGAATCAACACACAGAGCATCACCAATTGCCTGGTGGAGTCTGGGAGTTTTGGTCTTCATAGGCCTGTACGTCGTGCTGGACCGACAGGTGTTTGTTTTGCAGATCGAGACAATTCGCCGGCAAATGGGACTAAACGACTTCCAGATTGGTCTTGTGCAGGGCTTGAGTGTTGCCCTGTTCTCCGCCGTAGCCGGCTACCCGATAGCCTGGCTCGCTGATCGCTTGGATCGCCGCATCGTGCTGTCGATCTGCGTCTTAATCTGGAGTCTGGCCGTGGCGGCCTGCGGACTGGCTCAGAATTTCACAGGACTGTTCTTTGCCAGCGCCATGGTCGCCGCTGGCGAGGC
>CAIYGK010000050.1 GCA_903925725.1 uncultured beta proteobacterium
CTGGCGCAGCGCATTGTGGCTGGCGAGGTGCCCGATTCGCTCAAGGGCAAGCGCGTGTTGTCACTCGACATGGCCTCGCTGCTGGCCGGTGCCAAGTTCCGCGGAGAGTTCGAGGAGCGTCTGAAAAACGTGCTGAAGGACCTGGCCAAGGACGAAGGTCAAACCATTGTCTTCATCGACGAACTGCACACCATGGTGGGTGCCGGCAAGGCCGAGGGCGCCATGGATGCCGGCAACATGCTCAAGCCAGCGCTGGCGCGTGGTGAACTGCACTGTGTGGGTGCCACAACGCTCGACGAATACCGCAAGTACATCGAGAAGGACGCTGCGCTGGAACGGCGCTTCCAGAAGATCCTGGTCGGTGAGCCGAGCGTTGAGGCGACCATTGCCATCCTGCGCGGACTGCAGGCGCGTTATGAGGCACATCACGGTGTGCAGATCACTGACCCCGCCATTGTTGCCGCCGCTGAGCTCAGCCATCGCTACATAACGGACCGGTTCCTGCCCGACAAGGCAATTGACCTGATTGACGAGGCGGCGTCCAAGATCAAGATCGAGCTCGACTCCAAACCCGAGGTGATGGACAAGCTCGATCGCCGCTTGATCCAGTTGCAGATCGAGCGTGAAGCGGTACGTCGCGAGAAGGACGAAGCTTCGCAAAAACGCTTTGATCTGATCGAAGAAGAGATCGCCAAACTCCAGAAGGAGATTGCCGACCTTGACGAAATCTGGAAGGCCGAAAAAGCACAGGCCCAAGGCTCCAAGGCCATCATGCAGGAGATCGAGAAACTGCGTTTCGAGATCGAGGAGCTGACCCGCAAAGGCGATTTCAACCGGGCCGGCGAGTTGCAGTACGGCAAGTTGCCCGGGTTGGAAAAGCAGCTCAAGGACGCGCAAACACAGGAAGCCGGAAAGGCAAAAAATGCCAAGGATGGTGGCCGTCCGCAATTGCTGCGAACCATGGTGGGTGCCGAAGAAATCGCCGAGGTGGTGAGTCGCGCCACCGGCATACCTGTTTCCAAGATGATGCAGGGCGAGCGTGACAAGCTGCTGCTCATGGAAGACAAATTGCATCAGCGTGTGGTGGGTCAGGACGAAGCGATCAAGGCTGTAGCCAATGCCATCCGCCGCTCGCGTGCAGGTCTGTCGGACCCGAACCGTCCAACGGGTTCTTTCCTGTTCCTGGGGCCAACCGGCGTCGGCAAGACAGAACTGTGCAAGGCACTTGCCGGCTTCTTGTTTGACAGCGAGGATCACCTGGTGCGCATCGACATGAGCGAATTCATGGAGAAGCACTCGGTGGCACGCCTGATCGGCGCTCCGCCCGGCTACGTTGGCTATGAGGAGGGTGGTTATCTGACCGAAGCGGTGCGACGCAAGCCCTACAGCGTGCTCCTGCTGGACGAAGTCGAGAAGGCGCACCCCGATGTGTTCAATGTGCTGTTACAGGTGCTCGATGATGGTCGACTTACCGATGGCCAGGGCCGCACCGTGGATTTCAAGAACACCGTGATCGTGATGACCAGCAACATCGGCTCGCACATGATTCAGAGCATGGTCGGGCAGGACAGCGAGGACATCAAGGACGCCGTCACAGATGAGCTGAAGAATCACTTCCGTCCGGAATTCCTGAACCGCATCGACGAGACCGTGGTGTTCCATGCGCTCGATGCGTCGCACATTGCGGAGATTGCTGGCATCCAGATCAAGGTGCTGCAGGAGCGCTTGGCCAGGATGGACTTGATACTCGAAGTGTCGCCCGCGGCACTGGCTGAACTGGCGAAGGTCGGTTTCGATCCGGTGTTTGGTGCCCGACCGCTCAAGCGTGCGATCCAGCAGCGCATTGAGAATCCACTGTCCAAGTTGCTGCTTGAGGGCAAGTTTGCACCGAAGGACGTGATTCCGGTCGACGTCGATCCGATCCGTGCACCCGGCCAGTTCACTTTCGAGCGCGTCGTGCACTGATCCAGGACGTATCATCCGCCTCAGGCGTTTTACCAGCCGGCTCGATTGACCGGCGAACGTCTGCAGGGGAGACATCGATGACTATCGTCAAGTGCGCTGGCGGCCGTTTCGCCAGGGCTGTCGTGCTGGCGTTTTTCTGCGCATCACTGACCTTCCAAATCGCAGCGCAGGAGGCCATAGCGCTGCCGCCAGGCATCACGCGCGTCCAGACCGTCGAGGGCATCACGCAATACCAGATGGCCAACGGCCTGAAGGTATTGCTGGCGAGCGATCTGGCTGATGAGCGCGTGACAGTCAACCTGAC
>CAIYGK010000051.1 GCA_903925725.1 uncultured beta proteobacterium
CCATCATTGGGCGTCATGATCATGATTTCGCCGCCGTTGGTTTCCCGGTCAGATATTCACCTTGGGTAGGAAGCTACCGATTCGCTAGCCCCTACGCCCATGAAAAAGCAGTGATCGAGACCGACGTCTGGATAGGATACGGAGCAATAGTGCTGACAGGAGTTACTGTAGGCAGGGGTGCGGTAGTAGCGGCGGGAAGTCTGGTGGTCAAAGACGTACCCCCCTATTGCATCGCAGGAGGTGTTCCAGCTCAGGTCATCGGACAAAGATTTGCAGACCCGGAAACGATCGCGCGCCATGAGGCGGCAATCCGTGAAGGGCGGTTTGCACTGTCTGAACGCGGATACGACCACTGCGTCATAGAACCTTCTTTCCCTGTCGAAGGACGGAAGAAGTGAAGAAAGTCGTCATCCTCCAACATCGTTTAGTGCACTATCGCACGAAGCTATTCGATCAACTCCGAGCCGCATGCACAGCGAGAGGGATACAGCTGGAATTAGTGCATGGGCAAGCATCCCGCCGCGAACTCGCCAAAAAGGACGAGGGGATTTTGCCTTGGGCACACCGAGTTCACAATCGTATTTTTGAACTAGGTGAGCGCGATATCATTTGGCAATCTTACCCATCGACATTGCGTAATGTAGCCTTGATTGTGGTCATGCAAGAGAGCCGAATACTCTCCAACTACCCGCTTTTGCTCAGCCGGCTATGGTCCCGCCGCAAGGTGGCTTACTGGGGGCACGGGAGGAACTTTCAGAGCGACGTTCCTACGGGTTTACGCGAACGGTGGAAGAATTTTCTGTTGACCCGCGTGGACTGGTGGTTTGCCTATACAAAAATCACGGTCGAACTGCTGAAACAAGCTGGCTACCCAGCAGCACGAACGACATGTTTGAACAACGCCATAGACAGCACCAGTTTCAAAGCGGATTTGGCGTCTTGGAGTCTGCAAGACATCGAAGCCGAAAGAGCGAGACTTGGCATTGGTGGCGAAACTCGAGTTGGTCTTTTTTGTGGTTCTTTGTACCCGGACAAGCGGCTTGATTTGCTGGTGGAAGCAACTGACTTAATTCGACAAAGATTGCCGGACTTCGCACTTATTGTGATAGGCGGTGGCCCATCAATGGCGCAGCTACGCGATGCAGCCGCCTACCGCCCCTGGATGCATTTGCTTGGTGTTCGTACTGGGCGCGAGAAAGCGCTCTATTATCGAATGGCCGATGTGATATTGAACCCTGGTGCAGTAGGCTTGCACGTGGTTGATGCATTTTGCAGTGGCGCCGTGATGACGACAACCCACACTGCGCGTCACGGCCCTGAAGTTGCTTACTTGCGTGATGGCGAGAATGGCGTGTTGAGCGGCGATACTGCAGAAGCCTATAGCCAAGCCGTCCTTGCAGTGATTCAAGACCCGATTCGCTTGCAAAAAATGAAGTCCAATGCACTGGCCGACAGCGAACGCTACACGCTGGAAGACATGGTGCAGCGGTTTGCCAATGGCATAGCAGCGGCTGTCCATGAATAGTTGCTTTGTCAAAGTGGGTGGGGGGGTACCCCCCAAGAAATGCAGGCAGACACAAATACTGCTCGGCGTGCCCGTTGATGTCGTCAGTTTTGCCGAGGCGCAAAACCGTGTGCTCGTCTGGGGCCAGGCCCGAGACAGCCGGTATGTAGTGCTGGCCAATGTGCATGTTGTGGTAACTGCATCGCGAGAACCAGCGTTTGGCGCGGTCGTGGCCGCAGCAGATATGGCCACCCCCGATGGTGCACCGGTGGCCTGGATGCTGGGGAAGTTGGGCAACGCTAGTCAAGAGCGGGTGAGTGGCCCTGATTTGACCTGGGCTTTGCTGGGGCGTTGTGAGACCGACCGACTGCCCGTCTACTTCTTCGGGAGTTCTGAAGAAACGCTCACCAATCTTGTGACTCGTGTCTTAGCCGCTTTCCCCGCGCTGAAGGTGGCGGGCTTTGAGGCACCACCGTTCAGGCCGATGACCTCGGAGGAAGATGCCGAAGTGGTAGAACGCATCAACTCGAGTGGTGCTGGCGTGGTGTTTGTCGGTCTGGGTTGCCCAAAGCAGGAGCACTGGATGCTGGCGCACCGAGGTCGGATCAAGGCTGTGATGCTGGGCGTGGGTGCCGCCTTTGATTTTCACGCTGGCACCGTTTTGCGAGCCCCCGCCTGGATGCGCGAAAGCGGCCTGGAGTGGTTACATCGCTTGTTTAGCGAACCCATACGGCTGTGGAAGCGCTATCTGGTGAC
>CAIYGK010000052.1 GCA_903925725.1 uncultured beta proteobacterium
CGCCGGTGTCTGGGTCGGGCTCGCCTGTGTGCGTGTTCAGGACCATGCCCTCGACGCACAGGTAGCCAAACTTGGAGCGTCCAATCGAGGGCAGTCCGTAGTCCGTGCTGTTGCGAAAAAACTTGATGTAGCCCTGCGTGGACAGTGCCGAAATCCGCTCGCGGATCGTGCGCTCGCCGCCCAGACCGGCCTTGCCCTCAAAGGACTCGGCCAGTTGGTTGGCGGTGTAGCAGCGCCCCTGCGCCGCCTCCTCAAAGAGGATCTGCAGAATCGCATCGCGCTTTCGCCTGCGCTCAGCATCGAGCCGCTCGCCATACTCCTTGAGCACCAGCCGGTCGTTGACGTCGACCTCGTGCCACTGGCCGTCCATCTTGTCGACGAACTTGGTCTCAATAGCCGGGCCGTTGCGCAGCTCGTAGATCAGGTGGCGGGTGGATTGCGCTTCATCGGGGCGAAACAAAAGCATCCCGGACGAGTAGTAGCCGCGCAGGCTGCCCGCACCCGCCAAGGCCTGAAACGGGTCTTCCTCAAACTGGCGCTTGCCCAGCTTTTTGGTGTGGTGTGCCAGGATCACGCCCGCCTCGGGGTTTACCGCCTGGCGAATGCGCTCCACGCGCTGTGACAAGAAGTACAGCATCGCGCCGTTGTCGTTCTCGCCGCCTGCGTCGCCCCCATCAAAGACGTTGCGGATCGGATCGATCACGATGATGTCGGGGGTCAGGCCGTTGAACGCAGCCACCATGGCCGGGATGACCTGCGCCAGCCCGTCGTCGTCCAGAATCAGGCGCAGCTGCGGCGTGGCCATGAAATTGGTACGCGCTATTCGCAGATGCTCTGGCGAGAGGCGAATGCCTTTCACCCGCTCGCGAAGGTAGTGGTACTGGACCTCCGCTTGCAAATAGAACACCAGAAGCGGCCGGGGCGGCCTCATCCCCAAAAACGATGCGCCGGCGGCCATGTGGGTGAGCCAGGCCAGCAGGAAGTCGCTTTTGCCCACCTTGGGCGCACCGCCAAAGACCAGCAGGCCGCCCGGGGTCAGCACGCGCGGCTCGATCAAATCTTCGGGAAGCGGTGAGTCATCGTCGAGCAATGCGCCCAGCGTGAAGGTCGGCACCATGGGCGCAGCAGCTTTGATTACCCGCCGCTCAGCCTGCGCGATGAAGGCGGCGCAATCAAAGCCTTCCAGCGCAGCGTCGGCCGCATCCCACTTGAGTGGCTTGTCAGCAGGCGGCACGAGGATGGACACCGACTGGCAGCCCACGGCTGCGCAGGCGCGTGCAGCGCTCTCGGCATAGTCCCAGCCCGGCGCGTCGCGGTCGGGCCAGATCAGCACATCTTTGTTCTTGAGCGCAGACCAGTCGGTCTTGTCCACCGGTGCTTTGGCCCCATTCATGGCGGTGGTGGCCACAATTCCTGCGCCAATCAGGGCGTCGGCGCACTTTTCACCCTCGACCAGGATCACGGTGCGGGCCGTCATCACCGTTGGCAAGTTGTAAAGCGGGCGCGGATCGGGAGCACGCCACATCCGCGCGCGCACATCCCACGGCCTGAACTCCTTGCCCGTTGGTGGGTCGTAGCGGTAGACGCAGGCGATCAGCTCACCATCGAGCCCGACGTAATCCCACTTGGCAGTGTAGGGACCGAGTTCATCCATCGGGACCGTTCGCATGTCGCGTCTGGCCCCATGGTCCACAGGCGGCGCAAAGCCAAGCCACTGCCTGATTTCATCGGCGATGCGCGGAAAGTCGTGCTGCGTCGATAAACCCCGTGACTTGGCCCAGGCTGCGATCAGGTCGCCGCCATCGTCATCGGCAAAGTCCTTCCACAGCCCGCGCCGGGAACCATCAAGCTCCACCACCAGACTCTTGCCCGGCGCGCCGTCAATGTCGCCCACATAAAACTTGTTACCGCGAATGCGGCCACTGGGAAACAGGTACAGCAGCACCGACTCGAGCCGGTCCAGCAAACCATCACGCAGCGCCTGCGTGTCAGCCGCTGTTTCCAGCCTTTGTTCAGGGGCATTGTTGTAGTCCAGCCAGACGATGTTGCCAGCCGTCATTGAGTCCCCCAGCAGCGGTCCTGCCAAGCGCAGAACTTGCACTCCATGTGGGTAGGTGTGGTGGCAAAGCGCGGCAAGACCTCGCTTGCGCTGGTGGCAGTGATCACGCGCACGGCGCGGTCGGACATGCGCTGCGCCAGCCCGCCGTCAAAGGGCAACAACTCGAACCAGATTTCCTGGGTGTCTTTGTTGATGGCGGTGAAAAGCGCCGGGTTGGCAGAGATGCCCGGAATGCTGGCTTCCATGTAGGCCTGGTAGACCGCGACCTGCGCGGCATAGACCGGCTTGGACTTGGCAACCCCGTGCTTGACGGTGTCGCGCCAAGACTTGTCGTTCATGGTCTTGAACTCCCAGAGCGCCGGGTAGCTCACGCCCAGATCGGCCGGACCGGTGTTCAAGATCCCGTCGACGTGACCACGGATACGTCCACCTGCCACGGAGAAGCCGAACTGCCCCCCTTGAACTTTGCGCGTGTACAAATCAAACCCCGCCATGCGCAACCAGCGGATGGCCAGGTCTTCCAGCGTGTGGCCCACCTCGAAGATGCGCAGTAAGCGGCCTGAGAAATCACGGCCGTCGTCCACTGGTGTGTGCGTGTACTCGTATTGCAGAGCGCGCTCGCATGAAACGCCCAAGCGCGATGCCCCCAGGTAGTCGCGCGGCGTCTGGCCAGCGCGTTCGCGGATCAAGGCGGCATCAATGAGCTGGCTGATCTGCTCCTGAATTTTGGGGCGGGCATTGAAGTCCAACATCACACACGACCTTTCTGCAAGCTCAGGCGCTCTTGCAAAAACGCCCGGTCGCGCGCCGCCATGCGTTCGTGCTCAGCCGTCATCTGGCCTTGGTAGGCCGTGACAACGACTTCAATCAATGTCAACACCTCAATGCGGCTGTAACTGGCCAGCGGACGGTCCATGCCAATTGAGCCCACGAACTCGCCCAGTGGCTGCAGGCACGCACCCATGGCCGTGGTTTCCATTTCACTTGAATCAATCATTTGTCCCTCCGTTTTATTCATGAGTGTTGAGAAGGCGTTTTGGCAGCGGCGCGAGCAAAACACCCATTGGTCTGAGTAGCGACCGGGGTCGCTGCGTTTGAGGCTGGGGTTAAACCAGCCGTAGCCTTTGGCCTGGCGGGCACACACCGCGCACTTCAAGCCGCCTCCAAAACATGGGGGTGGCTGCTGTGGCTTGTGGCGCTGCCGTGATGCGCGTCATTGGCAGCGGTGACCAGGCGCTGAATCTCTTTGCGGTTGAACTGAAACGACAACAAAGCGGAGGCCTGGTAGCGGGTCATGCCGAAATCGGTCCGCATCGCCTCTGGCAGGTAGACCAGTTGCTTGACCGTGGGCGGCTCGTTGAGCCAGCGCCTGGTCTTGTGCGCCGAGTCGGCCGACTCGTGGTCGTTGAGCCAGTCATCCGCGCGCGCCATGCACACAGTGCGCTCGCCTACAGCCAGCAAGGTGGGACGCAGCGACTTGGCTCCACCGATGGCATGCCAGCGGCCGTTCAGGAAAAACACGCCGCCCCAGGCCGTAAAGCCGGTGGCCATCAGGGCGTCGTCACAACCAAACAGATCGCACCACCGGAAATTCGAGCGCTTGAGCAAATCAATTTCACTCATGATGAAATCCGACAGTGCGCCGGTGTCTTCTGGCTGGCGCTCCCAGACATGGCCGCACAACGGGCACTCCATGCAAGACAGCGGCACTACGGCCTCGCACTCCGGGCACTCTTTGGTGGGTGCTTCACCCTCATGCGCATGACCATCAAGGTTGACCTCCTGCTCCAGCGCACCGTGCATCAGACTGGCTGTGCCGAAATCCAGCACAACGCAATCGGATTTGATGACGCCCGGAAACTCCTGCGGGTCCACCGTGCGCAGACCACGCCCAACCATCTGAATGAAGGTGGACTTGTAGGAACTCGGGCGCAGCAACACCACACAAGCCGTGGGCGTGTAGTCGTAGCCCTCGGTGAGCACTGCCACATTGACCACCACCTGGGCACTGCCGGTCTCAAATGCTTGCAGCCGGTTTTGGCGTTCAACCGGCGACAGCTCGCCATGGATCAGCACGGATGGCACACCGGCAGCCACAAACGCCTCGCAGACACTTTTCGCATGGGCCACGGTGGAACAAAAAACGATGGTCTTGCGGTCCGCCGCTTTTTGTTTCCAGTGCGCAATCACGGCGTCAGTGATCAGCGATTTGTTGAGAATCGTGGCCACCTGCTCCATGTCGAAGTCGATCGCTGTGCGGCGCACGTTTTGCAGTGCCTCCTGCGCGCCAACATCAATCACGAAGGTACGGGGCGACACCAGATGGCCGCTGGCGATCATCTCGCCCAGACTGATCTGGTCGGCCACGTTGGAGAACACCTCGCGCAGGCCTTTGCCGTCACCCCGGTTGGGCGTGGCGGTCAGGCCGCAGATAGCAGCCTTAGGATTCTTGGCCAACACCTGGTCAATAACCACCCGGTAGCTGGGTGACGAGGCGTGGTGCGCCTCATCGATGACCAGCAAATCAAGCGTGGGCATCTGCTCAAGGTTCATGGGCCGCGAGAGGGTTTGCACCATCGCAAAGGTGGCGTCACCCGCCCAGGACTTTTCCTGGGCATCGAACACCGAGGTACTCAAGCCCGGATTGACACGGGAGAACTTGGCCCGGTTCTGGTCGGTCAGTTCCGTGCGGTGTGCCAGCACACAGGCCTTGGCATCCGGCTCAGACAACATCTTGCCGACCACCGCCGACAACATGATGGTCTTGCCAGACCCGGTGGGCGCGACAGCCAGCGTGTTGCCGTGCTGGGCGAGCGCGTCCAGGGTGCGTTGGACCAGCAGGGATTGGCGAGGTCGAAGCATCATGGCTGTGATCCCCGCTTACTGCGCCCAGCTCGGACGACCGGGAACCGGCGCACGACCTATGGCTTGGGCATAAGCGTTGGCTGCGGGAGCAGCACCGGCAGATGCAGAAGCTGGCGTTGGTGTGCGCGGCGCACCCATGGCAGCGGCGTAGTCCTTGTGGTCCGGCGTCACTGCCGCCTTAATGACCGCCTTGTCCTGGCCGTTCTGGTCTTTGTCCCAGTCCACCTTGCCCAAGAACTCAATGCCATCCAGATCAGCAAAGCCGCTGATACGCCGGGCGTTTTGCGCGGCCTGGCTGCTGTCACCCGGCTGGACATTGCGTGCCGAGTTCAGGATGGCCTTCACCATGGTGCGGCCCATGTTGGCCCACTCAGGTCCCTTGGGACTGTGCAGACCAATGAGTGACCACATCTTGCGGCGTGCAAACTCACCATCGGTCACCACGAATTCGCAGTTCAGGTACACCGAGCCGGTGCTGCTACTTCGGGTGGCAAAACCGCCGGTCCAGCCTTGCGAGGCGTCATCGAAGCCGCCGGGTTTGATGGTCATGCGCACACGCGCCAGCGTGCCTTTAGGGATCAGGTCAAAAGAGGTTTGCTCGGACGCGGAATTGAAATCGAAGTAAGTCATGTTCAGGACTCCTGAGTGGGGTTAAAGGAAGTGGGGTCGAAGCTGGTGTCTGTGTTGGCCTCAGTGATGTCTTCACTTGAGGTGCTGGCTTCTGGCAAAGGCGCAACGCTGCTGGCGGGCCGCGCAAAGTCGAGCCGCTCTGGTGCGGGTTTGGCCGGACCAGCAATCTTTTCCATGAGGCGGCCCAGGTTGGGCTCCTCAATGGCGTCAAGGCGACCCGAACGGTCTTTGGCCGGATAGCCCCAGTTGTTGAGCGTGTGGCAGACAAAGGCGCGGTAGCTGCTGCCGTCATCACTTTTGAGTTCGGTCAGCGTGACCACCTCATCGACGATGCCGGGCAACTCCAGTCCGGTTTTGGAGCCATCAACCTGCAGAGAAAAAACGCGGCGGTTGAAGTCGTCCAGCGCTTCGTTCAAGATGCCGACGAACCACACGTTCTTGCGCCGGGTGTGCTGCAAGTGCGTGAGCCAGCCGATCATTTCCTGGCCCATCAAGCCGTAAGCACCCCGGCTGTCGGGCTTGCCGGTTTTTTCTGAAAACGCCTGAGGCTGACCTTTGCACCACTGCAGGCACAGACGCCCAGCCACGGTGATCGAGTCCACAAACACCGTGTCGTACTTGTCCATGGCGGAGGACTCGCCGAAGCGCTGGCACACCGCATCAAAGTGCGCCTGGCTGTAGGGCTGCTCATCGCGCAGCGCCGGGTTGGGGCCGCCAATGAAGACGGCAAAGTCGCGGCACTCCTGCCATGTGCGTGGGCGCACTGTGTCACCGGCCCAGCCTTCTACTGCGAGGTCGCCAGCTTCCAGGTCAAAGAACAAAGTGGCGCTGGGTTTGAGGGTCCACAGCTGCGAGGTTTTGCCAATGCCGCTTTTGCCGACGAGAACGCCTTTGACGCCACGGCGTTCGGCCAACCGCTGGTCAGCGGTGATGATGGGAAGGCTCATTTGTTTTCTCCTTGAAGTGCGAGGCGAAAGCCCGGCTTGCCGGTTTTGAGGGTGCGTGCCGCAGAGAACGAGCTCTTGAGCGATTCGGGCCACGCGTTGAACTTGGTTTCCGAGACGCGGTAGCTGATCTCGACGTACTCGGCCGGGTTGTCGCCATTAGCGGCAATGCGCTGCGTGATGTCAGCGAGGCGGGCCTGGTCCCACTCGATCTTTTTGGGCAGGTCAGCGGTGATGTGCACGCGGCCGTCATCGAAATGAACAACACCGGTGTCTTTGCCTGCGGCCAGGCGCAGTTGGTGGGCCTGCGCTGAGTACTTCAAATCCAGCGCGCGGTCGATGTGCTCGACGATGGTTTTGGCCATCACCAGAAAGTCGGCCGCGTTGTTTTTGAGCTGGAACAGCGACTCGCCGGATTGCTCAGCCAATGTGCCCACGGGAATGGACAAAATTTGATCGGGATGATCAAGCGGTAGCGTGCTCATGCGGCACCTCCCACGGCACTGGAGGTGCTCTGACGCAAGCTGTCGGACTCGAAAGCTTCGATGTCTTCGACGCGGTACAGCACGCGGCCCTGGATCTTCATGAAGACCGGACCGATGCCGTCACTGCGCCATCTTTCTAGCGTCGCTTCAGCGACGTCCCAGCGCTCTGCTAACTGGGTTTGGTTGAGGTGCTTGACCTTTTCTGCGGATTGCAATTGAATCTCCTTGGTGTTGAACAAACCCCGGTTTTTTGAAGCTCGTTTGCCTCGCTAACCAGTGAGATGAATTTCAACAATCGGGATTCCTCAAGCCGTTCCTCAGACTCCTCAGCGGCATTCCTCAAATGCGTTTCGTGCGGACAAAATGCAAAAAACCCGGGCTCTTACTGGCGAGCGCCGGGTTTTAGGTGGGCCTGCGGGCTGGTGCAGGTTCAGACAGGTTGCAGTGACTCAGGTCAGCCAGTCACGGTCTTCCTCCGGTATTTGCAAGGCGTAAACACCGTCACCGGGCTGGTACTTGATGAACCGCTTGTAGACCACGGGATTGCGATCGAACACTTTGGTTGGTGAAAACGAATTAGCCTGCGATCCGCATGCTGCTCGTAGCTGTGCGTTTTCCAATTCGTGGTGCCGGGCTTTTATCAGCGCCAGCAACAAATCCTTCTGCCGTGGCTCCAGCGGATAGTCAATGCCATCCACGCGCGCCTTGCCCTCAGTGCGCACCAGGCGCAGGCTAGTTTGAAACTGGGTGTCTTCAACCGGAGCGGCAACGGGCACGCTCATGCGGTCATTGAAGAACACAAATTTGCTTTGCGAGATGCGGGCGACATCACTGAGATGGACCACATCAAAGTCACTCAGGGGCGAACCCTCGGGCAGTGGTAACGCGCTGCTGGTGAGCACCTTCGCTGACTTGTGCGCCTGGTCCTGCCGGATGGTTTCCACCAGCCGCTGCGCCGACTTGTGGTCATGCAGGTGGCGAGCAAAGTACCAGGTCAGCGGTTTGCCACGCACAGGCTCTGTAACTCCAATGCGCCAGGCCACCTCGGTGGCAACTTCCTTCTTGGCGCTGGTCGGCGTTCCAAGCCCAAGCATCAGGCGGTCAATGAACTTGGGCAGGCTCACTTTGTAGGTTTCTTGCAAAGACCTCGGGCTGGTAACTTCCCCGCATTCATCGCAGTAGAGCAGAATGTTTTCGTGGGCGAGATCACGAACAACGCGCGCCAGTTCCACACCACACTCAGGGCACGTCACGTGCGAGAGTGACGCGCCAACGACAAGCAGTCTTTCACGCAACAAATCACGTCCGGCGTCTCCATATTCACCACCCAGCAATGTCATGCCGTTGACCTCGGGCTTTTCTCGCTCAAGGAGTTGGCACAACACGCTGGTGGCACTGATTTGCGCAAGACTCACGCCGCAACCTCTTCTGCTTCGATCACGTTCAGCGAACGCAGGACAGCCAGCGCCGTTGGCTGATTCTTGTCAGCCAAGTTTTTGATGGTCGAAGATCCTGTGGCAGAAATATCAAAGCTGAAATGTCCGGCCTTGCGGCTTTCGGTAGCCAGTGTGTAGACGATGACCGAGGCACTGCTCATGTTGTATTCCGACTCGAAAGAGTGATGCACCTTGAGTCCCGTCAGCGCCAGCCGGATCGCATCGTCCTGGTCTTTAGCCGATGGTGCTTCCACCTGAAACGAAATGCCGGTGCGTCCCATGGGCGTGAAGCGTGCCCGGCGCAGACGAACCTTCTCGACGCCAAAGGCTGACCAGTCCTCAAACGGCTCCATCATGCCGTCGCGCAAGGCGTTGAGTTTGTAGCGGGTTTTCTCAATTTCTTCAGGCTTGATGGCCGTCTCCACCACATGCTTGCCAAAGAGTTCCAGCACCGCGCCATGATTTTTGGCACCACCCTTGACGATGGTTTCAATGAAGCCGGTCGACGGCTGGTACACCAGCGCGGTCTCCAGCGCGATGCGGGTGTTGATGCGTTTGAAACTATTCTCGGAAAAATGTGCGATCGCCGTGACGGGGCCTTCGATGTAGATGGTCAGTTGCACGCTGCCGTCGGCGGCCCGTTTGCTGACCTCAATGTGAGTGCCGTCGCCACCGCCCACGCTCTTGTAAAGCTTGGCCACCTCGTGGCAAAAGGCATCGAGTTTGCTGCGGTCTTGCATCGGGTCGAGCCCAGGCTGGATGCGGTGTTTTTTCCAGTACTTGCCATTGGACTTGGCCTGAAAGGCAATGTGCATTTCAGCGTTGCGAAACGCGGTCTCCCGAAAGGTCAGCATCCACAGTGACTGCTCGCGAGCATCGCGGCTGGCAAATGCCTCCTGCACCTCGCGGTCACCGGCGCATGAGGTCTGAAACTCTTGGATGGAGAGATCGTTGGACATCAGGTGTGCTCGGCGCAGGTCGTCGTGCCAGAGGTGCAACTTGTATTCAACCGACTCGCGCTCGGCTTGCGTCATCTCGGCACCCTGCATGGACGCGTCAAGCAACGCGACCGCATCATTGACCACGGTGGGCAGCAGTTCCTGCGCCAGGCTCCAGTCAATGACCAGGCTTTCGCCCAGGGGATGCGCGTCGGTGAATTCGCGCAGGGTTGGCATCGAAATGTGACGCAGGAAATGTGCAGGATTGAATATTTTCATTGTTGGTTTGTCTCATGAGTATTTGCGCACAAGGCCAACCAAAACCCCAAAAATCTCAAGTTTGCCGTTGGGCCGGATGATGGGGAAATCCGGGTTGGCGGGAAGCAGGTGATATCCGTCTTTGTCTCGTCCGAGTGTTTTCAGTGTGAATTCATCATCAACGACCGCAACCACCACTTCACCGGGGTTGGCGTGGTTGCGCCGCTCGACCACAGCCAGATCTCCACTGTGGATACCGGCATTGATCATTGAGTCGCCTTTGACCCGCACCAGCACCGTGTTGGCGGGCCGGGCGATCAAAAACCTGTCCAGCGTCATCTGCTCGCCACCCTCGTCTGCTGTTGGCAAGGGCATGCCAGCGGCAACCGGCAGGTTGGCTATCGAGCGGTCAAAGAAGCGATCGGTCGGGGACCAGTCGCCATCCGAGGTGCGCTCCAGCATGCCCGCCGCTTCCAGCCGCTCCAGCACCTTTTTGATGCCGGACTTGGAGGCGAACCCCAGGAGCGACATCAGCCGGGTGTACGAGGGCAGCACCCGGTGTTGGGCGTAATAGTCCTGCAGGGTGGCCAGGTGTTCGAGATCGTTGATTGTTTTCTTCACGGAAGCATTGTAGAGAACGATCGTTCACTTTTCAATGATCTTGTGTCTTCAATCGCAAAAAACCTTTTTTACGATGATTTCAGGCGTTAACCCGCAGGAACCCGCACCAACCCACACCGGCCCGCAACTCCCTGCTGGCCTTGGAAGCAGCCCTTACAGACAATTTTGGTTACGCAAGTTTGTCAACACGGACCGCTACCCAATGAACCTAAAAACCAGCATCAACCACCTCCCGCCCGAGCGCATGACCCCAGAGCAGCGTCGGCTGGAGATCGCCTCCATCCTCGCAAAGGGTCTGGTCCGGCTGCGCCAGTCAAGCCCGGCCAACCGTCAGATACCTGCCACTGAGCGCAAAGTTTTACTTGGCTTCTCTGGTGACCAGAGCGTTCATACAGACCTCATCAACAAATGAAAGAGGTTCACATGAAAACAAGCAAAACGCCCGCAGCCCCGCCCCGCACAGCTGTGGCCCAGGTGCATCAACTGCCTAGCCTGCCATTTCCCGAAATCAAAGCCCTGTGGCGAAAACTGTTCGGCGGTGAAACACCCACCCACAACCGGCAGTTTCTGGAGCGCCGCATTGCCTACAAACTGCAGGAGGTCGAGTTCCGCAAGGTCGACCCGGGGCTGCTGGAGCGAAACAACAAGAAGATTGCCTCACTGATTGCCACCGGCAAGCTCAGAAAGCGCGACCGGGATTTCCACCCAACGCCCGGCACACTGTTCACCCGCGAGTACCACGGCAAGGTCCACCAGGTGACCGCCACGGCCGACGGCCAGTACGAGTATGAAGGTCGCCCCTACCGCAGCCTCTCGATGATTGCGCGAGAGATCACCAGCAGCCGCTGGTCTGGGCCTGTCTTTTTTGGACTCAAGGACTACGCCGCCAAATTCACCGCCAAGAAAGGTGGCACCAAATGAGCGAAGTACTGAAACGCCGCATGCGCTGCGCGGTCTACACGCGCAAGTCCAGCGAAGAAGGGCTGGACCAGGAGTACAACTCGATTGATGCCCAGCGCGACGCCGGGCATGCCTACATCGCCAGCCAGCGAGCCGAGGGCTGGATCGCTGTGGCCGACGACTACGACGACCCGGCGTTCTCCGGCGGCAACATGGAGCGGCCAGCATTAAAACGCCTGATGGCCGACATCGAGGCCGGAAAAATTGATGTGATCGTGATCTACAAGATCGACCGGCTGACCCGCAGCCTGGCTGACTTCTCCAAGATGGTCGAAGTGTTTGAGCGCCAAGGCGTGTCCTTTGTATCGGTCACCCAGCAATTCAACACGACCACCAGCATGGGCCGACTGATGCTCAACGTGCTGCTGTCCTTTGCCCAGTTTGAGCGCGAGGTGACTGGCGAGCGCATCAGGGACAAGATTGCAGCCAGCAAACGCAAGGGAATGTGGATGGGCGGCATCCCCCCGATTGGATACGACGTTGCCAACCGGCGTCTGATTCCGAATGAGGCCGAGGCCAAGACGATCGCGCACATTTTTCAGCGATTTGTGGAGCTGGGCTCGACCACCAAACTGGTCAAAGAATTACGGCTTGACGGCGTGACCTCTAAAGCTTGGACTACTCAGGACGGTAAGGTCCGGGAGGGCAAACCGATCGACAAGGGCCTGATTTACAAGGTCCTTAACAACCGCACCTACCTTGGTGAGTTGCGTCACAAGGAGCTTTGGTATCAGGCGGAGCACCCGCCGATCATCACGAAGTCCATTTGGGACGATGTCCACGCGATCCTCAGCACGAATGGACGTGTGCGGGCCACCACGACCAGAGCTAAGACGCAGTACCTGCTCAAAGGCATCGTCTTTGGGAGCGACGGCCGCGCAATGTCGCCTTTTCAAACTGCCAAACAAAACGGTCGCCGCTACCGCTACTACGTGCCCCAGCGCGACATCAAGGAGCACGCTGGTGCATCGGGCCTGCCCCGTATGCCAGCGGCTGAACTGGAGTCGGCGGTGCTGGAGCAATTGCGCGGCCATTTGCGCTCGCCGGATATGGTCAAAGAGGTTCTGCCGCAGGCCCAGAAATACGACCCGACCCTGGACGAGGCCATCGTCACGGTAGCCATGAAGCGACTCGACGATGTATGGGACCAACTATTCCCTGCAGAGCAGATGCGGATTGTGCGGTTGCTGGTTCGCCAGGTGAATGTCTCGCCCAACAACATGTCGATGGATCTGCATCCCACGGGTATCCAGCGACTGGTGCTTGAGTTGCATCACAAGAAACTGCAG
>CAIYGK010000053.1 GCA_903925725.1 uncultured beta proteobacterium
ATCTCCCCCAAAGGTCCGCTGCCAAATCCATGATGTGACCGGCGCCAGTTTTCTCGACCGACGCGCGGCAGGCAAATGCTCTGGCATCAGCCTGGACAGTTTTCTCTCCCCCTCCCCCCTTTTGATCCAACGATAGTGGCCCGCTAACGCGGCACGGCTTTCGCGCGCTCACGTCTGCTGCATCGACCGTCTGCTTATCGCAATCACGCGAGGCGCAGCCGTGCCCGCAAGGATCAAAGGGGGACCACTGCCACTACTACCAGGAGTCCTTCCATGACCGACGACGAACATACACGCGTGTCTGCATCACCGACAGACACACCAATGCGCCCAAGCACCATCGCAGACCGACCCAGATCACCACTCTTTCAATTGGGCCAAGTCGTGGCGACGCCGGGAGCACTCCAGTTGCTCGAAGAGTTCGACGTTGATCCGATCACACTGCTTGTGCGCCATCAAGGTGGCGACTTCGGCGATCTCGATGCCAGCGACAAGCACGAAAACAACATGGCACTGATTTCCGACAGCAGGATATTTTCCGCCTATCAGCTCACGCGAAAAGATGGAGCCGATTCGATAACGGAGAAGGTCTGGATCATCACCGAAGCTGATCGTTCCAGCACATGCCTGCTTTTGCCCCGGGAGTACTAGCATGCCACGATTTCAACAATGGCTAGGGACCGCCATCCAGCTGCCACCGCGTGCCCTGTCCGACAGGCCCGTCAGTCCGCTCTTCCCGCTTGGTCATGTCCTTGCTACTCCGAAGGCATTGCAGCTTCTGTCGCAGTTTGACGTTCCGGCGTTCACGCTTATCAACCGGCATGTGACCGGAGATTGGGGCGATATGGATTCCCAAGACCGATGGAAAAACAATCTGGCGCTGGTCCACCAATCTGAGCGAATTGTGTCTGCGTACAAGTGCACTCGGACTGAGGGTGTCGAACGAATTACCGAAAAGTTCGTGGTGGTCACCGAGACCGATCGATCCTGGACGTGCGTGATCTCACGGGATGAGTACTAGCATGACCGCCCTTACCCACCGATTCATGGCCGGCATTCGTGCCGACACCGAAGTGGAGTACGCAATCCAGGGTTCGCGGCGTGTTCGCTGGAATGATCTGCATATTCAACAAAGCGAGCTTGACGGCGCTTGCGGAATCGTCGCAGTTCTGCAAGCCGCGATGGTCCTGGCGGGAGTTAAGCGCAAGGACGTCGAAGAGATCGCCAGCGTCAAGTCCGGACCGCTACATGCTCTTTGGACCTTTGCAAAGCGGAACTACTTCACGGGGACAGCGGCACCTGATATCGAACGACTGGTGGCAGCGTTCGGTCCACGCCTGCATTGCACGACGATTCAGGGAAGCAACGCGCGGCTCATTGCGGCTGAAGCGGCGCAGGCCGTAGGGTCCGGCCACGCAGCGATTCTCGCAATTCATTCGAGCACTTGGCGGCACTGGACTTTGGTGGTCGGAATCGAGCAGCAGGCCAGCAAGTCCCGTCCTTTGGCGCTCCTGTGTCTTGACGCGAGCGACGCTCGGCCGCCCTGGGGTACGTTTTTCAATGCGCGCTGTGCGCTTCGGGCCAGTGAATACGGTAAGAACCAAAAGCCCAAAAAGTACGCGCTGCGCTACAGCAATACCGACGGCCAAGTTGACTTGGTTCAGTTGCATGGGCTGGTGATTGTCAAGCGTGGGCAAGCGCCGTGACATGGCTGTGTCTGATTCCCTCCTGAGATTCCCGTCAACCTTCCCCCTGCCATTCAATCCACTTTTCTTTCCCACCCAATAGAGGTACACAAATGTTTTACTCACCCGCTCCCTCGAATGCGAGCACGACAGCGTTTGCTCCAGCATTCCCAGCCCGTGGCTACTCACGGTCAAAACCACGCTTGGTGCGCCAACGCGATTCCACTGTCACTGCCTACGCCAAAGACGTTCGACAGTTTTTGGAAACCTATGGTGGAACGATCCCCTGCACTGCTGAAGAACTGATAGCGTATATCCGGTTGTTGGCGCGGCGAGTCGTTCCTGCCACCGTCGTCAGACGCGTCATGGCTATCCAGGATGCACATGTCCAAAGAGGACTGGCATTGCCCACCGATGATCCCCGGATTCGTGAAGCACTGAGGCTCCTGGCCAGCAATCTTCCCCCGCTCAATTTGGGAGCCGACATCAAGGGTGCTTCTGTCACGGCACCAAGGCGAGACAGCCGCACGCGCAGTGCTGCACCCATCACCCGTGCGTTGCTGACACGCATGATTGACGCCATGGGCACCGGAACACGCAGCTTGGATCGCAGGGACAAAGCGATCTTTCTGCTGGGCTTCGTCGGTGGACTGAAGCGTGGAGCCATCTGTTCCCTCAACATCGAAGACTTGACTTTCACGCCAGACGCCATGCTGGCGCGGATCAGGGCCACTGGCGGTGGCGAAGTAGGAGATGCAGGACGCACCATAGCGATCCCTGTGACACGCGGACCCTTGTGTGCACCGACGGCAGTGCTGTTGTGGATTTCGCTCAACGCGATGGAAGGATGCCAGGGACCATTGTTCCCCCGATTCACCCGATCTGGTGAGCCGGTGCTGACAGAACGGCTGGATAGTGCATACGTCTCAAAGTTGATAAAGGCACGACTTCGGGATGCAGGTGTCGAGGACGTCACTGCGTACAGCGGCGAGAGCCTGCGTCTCGGTCATGCCCTTGAGTCCCATGGCCGCCGCCGGTCCTGATGTACGCCAGACCATTGAGCATCGCGCATTGGCTGGTGTGAAACGGTCCTCATTTCCGTGACCAGAAAGCGATATAGCTGCTTGCCGGTGCTTGGTGGGACTCGTGTTGCCGCTGCTGCTGACGGCGACTCAACGGTCGATCCCGTGCCACGGTGGTGCCTGTCTGATCGTTCGGCACTGTCGGTGGCAGCAATCGGCATCGACCAATGCTTCAATTTTTTCCGAGACCAATGACCATGACAACAAAGAACTGCATTCTGTTCCTGGACTTCGACGGTGTGACGCACCCTGATCCTTGCCGCGAAATTGAGTACTTTCGCCAGCTGCCGCTGATTGAAGACGTACTGAGAAACCAAAGGCGCGTCTATATCGTGATCAGTTCCAGTTGGCGCTATGACCGCGCGATTGATGAACTGCGCGAACGCTTTTCGCCTGACCTTCGGTCTCGCGTCATTGGTGTCACGCCCTCGGTCACACGCACTGATGATGAGGGCTGGATACCACGGCATTTGTTGCAACACCACCGCGAATGGGAATGCCGTAAGTGGTTGCGCCAGCACAAGGCGGCTGATGTGCCCTGGCTGGCCATTGATGATGTTGCCGAGTGGTTCACGCCAGAGTGTCCACATTTGCTGGTGACCATGTCTGACGGCGGCTTTCAGTCGGAGCAGGTAGACGTGTTGCGCCGGATGATCAAAGAGCGATCCTAGCTTGCGGTCCAGCCATCGACCCGGCACTTTCGCAACTTGTCGGAACAGATGTGGTGAAGGTGGTCGCCATTCCATAACGTCACCGGATAAAAGCTACTTCCCAAAACCATAAGCCTAGTTGACGACGTCTGTGTGGGCAAAAAACTGACAACGTCGTAGGCACAGCGGGCATGCCTTCATTGGCCCCAGTGGCTTCGATCCTTGCGGTCGCAGCCTCAACCAAGCACCCTCGACTTCACCGTCCTGGGTGCTTCCTTTTTTGGAGATTTGTATGCATGTCATCCGTGATCTGCCGTCCAATGGGCAAATCAGTGACACCGCCATGCCGCCTAACGATTTTGACCGGACTGGTACTTCGGATTCGTCGCCAACTGTGGATCAAGCAGGACCCGCGCATCGACCGCCAGTGCGTCTGCAATGCGCTGGATATTGCGGATCGAGACATTGCGAAGTTGCCGTTCGATCCCGCTGATATAGGTGCGGTCCAGATCACAGACGTCTGCCAACGCTTCCTGGGACAAGTCTTGTGACTTGCGCACCAAGCGCATGTTCTGAGCAAAGAGCGAAAGCAGTCGGTCTGGCTCAGCGGCAACCGCCACAGAGCCACGGCCACGCGGGCTCAACGGCGCTTTGACACTGGCGCGAGGCCGACTTTTGGATTGGGCTTTTGGCGTAGACGACACACCGTCGATCATTCATAATCGACGACTAGAAGACTACGGACTATGAGTCACATCACGTAGACCGAATCGACCAGGACAGATATTGACTCGTGAATTGGCGGTCACCCCGTCGCCAAATTCTTCTTGAACCACAGCGCCGCACAGGCGCTTTTTAGGGAGCAACGATGAGACCTATAGTCCACAAGCACACAAGATTTGTTGGCGTATTGCCGCCCCCTCCAATTGCAAGCCCTTGAGGTTGTCGTGTTCTGCGGTGCCGTCAACTGTCTGACGAATCAGTGATTGATGCACTTGGCCGACCTTCCGTACTCACATATTTGTCATTTGCCGAAGCGACGATGAAATTTTAAGTGGGTGCTCAACTCAGTTAATGCTTTGAAAATGGAATGAAAATGAAATGCGATAAATGTGGAAATGAATTAGGCTCTTCAGAAAGAACTTGTAACAACTGTGGGCAGACTATCCCCAGTTATTCTCAAAAAGACAACGCGCCCGAAGACCCGGTAATCAATAAGATATCAAAAGAGGAATTGAATGACGAAGATTTAAATTCTCCAAGAAGCCACTGGTCACGCTATGTAGGTTTTGCAAAAGGCACTTATGCCGATCATCTGTTTGTGTCATTAGTTCTAGGCGCCATTGGAGTATGGATGCTGAGTGCCATGAGCGACGTGCATCACTCAATCATTGTCAACACCGTGTCAGTCGTCTTCATGGTCATCATTACCCCACTTGGCATTTTTGTCGGAGAAAAGTTCCGGCAGTTCGCATCTCCAGATGCATTTTTGGCAAGTGGAATGATGGACATCTTCTTCAAGAAATTGATGTTTTCGTATGGCCCTCAAGTCGTCGGTGGCACCGTTGCAATGTCCTTGGGGCTTGCCGTCGGTTTCATGTTGGGTGGCATTGTGTATGGTGCTGGTAATTCGGTTGTCTCACATGTTGCTTCACTGTTTTCGAGGCAAACTCAGACCACGGACGTGGCCAGTCAACCAATTCAATCAGACCTGAAAGCTCCATTACCGGCAGAGACTCAAACTAAAGACACTGGCGCGGCGCAGACTCCGCCAACACTTGGCAACAGTCCGGCTTCCACTGACAAGGCCACGCCGGAAGCGCCACCGGCAGTAGCACCAAGCCCAAGTGCCGAGACAACAATATCTCCCCTGCCCAATCCCACGGTGGCAAGCAAAGTTGAGCCAACGGGAATCTGCCAGGGATTGGACCTTGCCGTGACATCCGACCAACTGGCGTGCCTTGACAAGAAATTTGTGGTGGCGGACAAACAATTGAACGACTCTTACAAGCGTCTGATGTCCACCATGGACGACGCGCGTAAAGCCGCCTTGAAGAAGGAACAAGTTTCCTGGATCAAGGACAAGGAAGCGAAATGCGCCAAGGCCGGGCAAGAAAATGCGGGTAGCCAGTTGGAAGCAGTTCAGATCAGCTACTGCAAAGTCCAAATGACTGAACAGCGGGTTTCATATCTAGCCGGACTACTGATCGCGCCCCCAACTCAATTGTCCGCACCATCCAATTCCAGTGCTGCGGTGGCAACGGCGGTGCCGATGGCGCCGGTCGCACCGACTGCGACTCCTCATGTAAAGGCCAGTTCACCCGCGACTCCAAAGCCATCGCGGTCATCCCTTGTCGATTGGGCTAACAAATGAACCACATCAAGTATCCATTGTTTCGCTCTTGGCGCAGTTCTGCGTGCTTCGCGGCTCTGCTGGCCGCATTTTTAGTGAGTCCGGCCTGGACGGCTACCCAGTGGGATCACGACGCCAACATTCAGAATGCTACGACGGACGTTGCATCACACCTTCGCGCCGGTGACCTTTCCAAATCATTGGAGCGGATGGCGACTTGTTTGCGCGATGGTCCCCTGACCGAAAAAGACGCGGAATTCTGCGTGGCGCTAAGTCTGACCTTGTCCGCCACCGGCAACGACTTGCGGCGCGTAAAGGCTAGCGTCGCTGATCAGCTTACGGTCCGGGACTCTGAGCAGGATGCCAACTTCATCTTTAACAGAGCCCATGTCCCCGTCACTCAGCATGCAAAAGTACTTGCCGCCATTCAAAGAGTGCAAAGCAGGGGTTACGAGACGATGATTGCGCCCGAAATTCGTGCGATTGACCTCAAGCAACGCGTGGACCAGCTTGAGGCAAAAGAACAAGAGCTGCGATCCAAGCTTGAACAGGAAGAACGCCTACGCCGTGCGGCGGCATCGGCTGCCGCAGCCCCAAGCATGGATGGTGATTGGAAAGGTCCGCTCGCGTGTGGTCCCGCACTGTTGAACCCCGCAGCACGACCGGCATACACCGTTAACGCCGCAATGCGTGTGAACGGCAATAAAGTGGAATCGAAATTCCAACAGCCCGACGTACTTTGGTCGATGTCGGGAACTATTGATCCGGTTGGGAATTTGATACTGAGTGGGACAGCGATGCAGCACTCCAACTCCGCCACATGGGCACTTTCCTTTTCCGGCAGC
>CAIYGK010000054.1 GCA_903925725.1 uncultured beta proteobacterium
AACCCCTGTGCCTTCGTCCCGTCCTCACACCGACCTGGGCGAAGGCGCGCAGTCCCCCGAGGTGATGCCGCAGGACTGGGGCTTCAAGTTGATCGACGAGCGCGACATTTTCCTGACGCGCATTGCGCAGCATGGCACCTAGGGTGGCGCTTGTGGCCGCTGAGCATTGCTAAAGCCAAATTTTCCCGATGACGAACGCTGGCCACCACTACGCCGATAACGTGGACAAGCGCCATAAGCAGGATGCCTCTGGCTGCATATCCATGCATCTTTTGTACCCAAAGCACACCCCAGAAAGCGTCAGTGGTCCCGTAACGGCAATAGACTCCACATTGTCGGCAGCTAGCGTTTTAATGAAGGCGTCAAGCAGCGATCGCTGATCAGGATTGATCTCAGCTCGATTGAAGCCGAACAGTTCGTCCGATGACAGGGTTACAGTTACCGCCGGAGGGGCAACCACAGGTATAGCGATGTGCGGTGTATTCGCCACCGGCGCCTTGGCAACGGGCGGACTGGCAACCACCAAATGGGGTGCGGGAGCCTTGGCCACCAGATCCGGATCACATTCCTGCGTCGCCTGCGCAGATGTCCATGATCCGGTACGCCAGCAAAGGCCGTAACTGTTCTTCACCACATGTCCACTGGAGTCCGTGAGGTAGCCGACGCTATTTTGAGCGGCTATCGCGGATGATATGAATCCAGCGGAAATGGAGGTCGCAAGGATAAGGGTAGGTAGAACTGCTTTCATGATGAGGCTCCTTGAGTGATAGAAGTTTCTGTATCTGGCTTCGCGAACTTGTTGTTTTCCACGGATCCATGGATGCAACTTTAGGTCTATATTGACCGATTGGGAGCTGCCGAAAGTCACGATTCGACGGTGCCAAAAGTCACGATTGAGGGCATCGCAGATGCGAGTGTCCTAATCGACTGATCACCACTGAAAGAGATGTGTGCGTCCGTTTGGAACAACCGGACGCAAGAACGGAAACTGGATGACGCGTGCCGCTCAGTCTAGGCTGGATCCCCGTGCTTGTGGCGCACCGACATTACGGCTAGTTTGGTTCGTGTGTCCGACCTGCTGACTTCCCTGCAGCGCGAGAGGGGCGCCTTGCAGACCTTGAATGCCGAACTGGATCAGCGCGTCATAGAGCGCACGCGTGAGATTGAACGCCTGGCTAAACAATCCAGGCATGCCGCCGTGATTCGCGAGCGTCTCAGGATCGCCCGCGACTTGCACGACACCCTGGCCCATTCGATGATGGCTATGCTGGCCGAAGTTCGCCTGCTCAAGAGGCTGTCGCTCAACGATCCGCAAGCACTAAGCGAGGAGTTGGTTCATGCCGAGGAAGCTGCGCATGAAGGACTAAGGGAGGCGCGCGCTGCCATTGCGCACATGCGGATCAATCCCGTTCGCGACAATGGGCTCGCTGCGGCGCTGGATGATCTCGTTCATTTCTTCATTGATCGCACGGGAATCCAAGTCCAATACACCAGCAATGCGCAACCGGGAGCTTACGCAGACGAGCGTGCGGAAACGGTGTATCGAATTGCAGAAGAATCTTTGCGCAATATCGAAAGACATGCCGGGGCATCATTGGTTGCGATTTCCTTAACTGTTGATCCGGAACTTCGCAAAGTGACTATTGTGATTTCCGATAATGGCGTTGGATTTGATACGACGGTGCCGCATCCCGGTCATTACGGTTTGGCCGGACTTCGGGAACAGTCCCAACTCATTGGCGCCAGCATGGATATTCGCAGTGTCTTGCGTCAGGGAACGACCATTCACCTCACGGTGACAGAGTTTGATGTGTGAGTGAATCGTTGTGTCTGTTCGCATAGAACGACACTGACCGCCATGGGCGAGCGTGGCGACGTCCTGCGAGCTATGCACAAGGCCTTGCGGGGCGAGCAGCGGGAGTTGATGTAGATCGGTGTCACCACGCTCGCTGCTGCTCACCGGTCGAGTCTGAGCGCAAACGCTCATCGCACCATCACCTCCTCTGAACACGCAGCGCAATCGGCGCAGTTAATAGACCTCCTACTTTCAAATGCTCAAACGCCGCATTCGCCGACAGATGGACTCTGCCCAACAAATTCGTCCACAAGGGGGTTTTTAGCATGCGGTCCTGTACCGGTCCCTTGACTTCTGCCAGGTGCAACTCGATGCCGCGAGCACGCAGGCTAAGCTGGATTTCAGTCAGTGCTTCCAGCGCGGTTAGATCTACCCGGTTTACGGCACTCATGATGAGGACCACGTCGCGCACGCTTGGGAGCTTGGCAATTTCGCCCATCAAACGTGACTCGATGGCATTGAGGTTGCCAAAAAATAGGCTCTCGTCGATGCGCAAGAACAGTGCGTCGGGCAGCGTTTCAACACCATGGCGCTCCAGATTGCGAAAGTGCTCAGTGTTTACGATACGCCCGACCACCGCAATGTGCGGCGTGCTCGCGCGGTAGAGTAGGGTTGCCAGCGACAGGCCTATGCCCAGCGCAATGCCCATTTGCAAGCCAAGAACCAGCACACCCAACGCAGTGCTCACAAAGGCCAAGGCGTCGGCCCGGTCGTAGGCCCAAGCGCGGCGCAATTCCGCAACATCGATCATGCTGACGGCGGCCACCACAATGCTGGCCGCCAGTATGGCCAATGGAATGCGGGAAAACCAGTTCGTCCCCAGCAGCACGATGCCCAGCATGAACAACGCCGACACGATACTGGACAAAGGAGTCTGAGCACCTGCGGCCACGTTCACCGCCGAGCGCGACAGCCCGCCGCCCACGGGCATACCACCAAAAAACGCGGCGACGATGTTGGACAGTCCCAAGCCGATAAGCTCCTGATTAGCGTCGACGCGCTCATGCCGTTTCATGGCCAGGGCCTGCGCCATGGTGATGTTTTGTACGGTACCGATGAAGGCTAGCACCAGCGCAGGCAGCGCCAGCAGACCCAACTCGGAGACGCCTGGCAAACGCAGCGTTAGCTCGGGCAGGCCATTGCTTACCGGCCCCACTACGGCCACGCCGTATTGGTGGTCCAGGTCTAGCGCTACCACCAACAGCGTTGCCACGACCACCAGCAGCAGCGGCACCAGGCGCGAAACCATGTCGGCGCGTGAGTGTGGAACACCCTTCTGGATCAACAGGCGGGCCAGCAAAGCGCGTAACAGAAGCACGCCCAAGCCAACGCCACTCAGCATGAGTGTGCTCGGGTTTGCGTGCGGGAGTTGTTTCAGCGTCAAGAGCAACTGCTCCCAACTGCTTGAAGCGTGCACCGGCACACCGAGCAGCAGACTGATTTGGCTGAGCAGAATCAGCAGCGCAGAACCGGCGATGAATCCGCTCACCACTGGGCGGCTTAGGAGATTGGCTAGGAAGCCCAGTCGCAACATACCAAAGGCAAGCAGCAGCAAACCCGAGAGCAGCGCTAGACCTGCGGCCAGCGCGATGTAGAGTGGACTCCCGGGTGCTGCCAGTGGAGTAAGCACCGAAAAGGTCATGATGGCTGTGATGGCCACTGGACCCACTGCTTGCGTCATGCTGCTGCCCACCAGGGCATAGGCGATAACCGGCAAGATGCTTGCGTACAAGCCTACCTGCGGCGGCAAGCCCGCCAACATGGCGTAGGCCAGGCTCTGGGGCAGTACCAGCACGGTCACGAGCAGACCCGCAAACAAGTCTGCTCCGAGGTGTTCCTTGGGAAGGCGGCGCCACCAGAGATGGGACAAGCTATTCAGGGGAATCAAGTGGTGTGCCTCAACGAATATCAAAGTCGAGCAAGCAGATCACGCTGAAAATGCGAGATCCCTTGAGGAGTACGTGCATACGGATCGCTTCAAACGAAAGCGACTGCCGCGCCACAAATGACTTTACGGTGTTGTTCCTGTCTAAACGATGCATATGTCAATTTTCTTCGCTTTTGGGCCAACAACAAAGTCCTCCTGCATGCCGCCGTCAGGCTTTGGACGCTGAGTTTATATCCGTACTTGCCGATATGTGGATATACTAAAGGCAAAGGATGCTTCATGATTCACAAATCTGTTGTTGCAGCGGTGCTTCTATCGGCCTCACTTGTGGCCAGCGCGGAAGTCGAAAACATTGATAACGCCAAGCTCGCGCGTCTTGCCGCCGATGGGGTGACGGTCATCGACATTCGCACCGAGCCCGAATGGAAGGCAACGGGCGTCATCCCCGGCAGCAAATTGCTGACTTTCGTTGACGAAAGGGGACAAGTCGATGTCCCGCAATGGCTGTCGAAGGTCAAATTGGCTGTCAAGCTGAATGAGCCGGTCATCCTTATTTGCCGCAGTGGGAGTCGCTCGCGTGCAGCAACACAGCTACTGTCTGACAAGGCGGGATACAAGACTGTTTACAACGCGACCACGGGTCTGAACTCTTGGATCGCAGAAGGAAGGCCCGTCGTGCCGCTGGCATCAGCATTGACGAAGTGAACACACAAATGCGGTTCTTCAACTCTGTGACCTTCGACTTTCGATGTTAACCCGCAGGACTTACGCACGGGAATATGTATTGCTAGAAAATGGACGGAGTCACATCATGAATCATCGTAAAGTTTTCCATATCTTGGTCGTTCTGGTGTTGGCCTTTGCGGGCCAATTGGCGGCACCAGCTTACGCGTCCGATGAGGCCGCTGATGCCCTAATCCAGCGTCAGTCCAACGAGGTGCTCGACGCAATCAAGTCTGACACCAAGATTCAAGCGGGCGATGCATCCCGGATCATTGCACTGGTTGACGCCAAGGTCATGCCAAACGTCAATTTCAAGCGGATGACTGCTGCAGCCGTAGGCCCGAGCTGGCGCCAGGCGAACCCTGAACAGCAAAGACGATTACAAGATGAGTTCAAAACTTTGATGATACGTACCTATGCCGGCGCGTTGGCCCAAGCCATTGATCTGAGCATTAGCGTGAAACCTCTAAGGTCCTCAGCTGACGACCAGGAAGTCGTGGTGCGAACCCTGGCCAAAGGGCGTGGCGATCCCATCCAGATTGACTACCGGTTGGAAAAGACGCCGGGTGATGGCGCTGGATGGAAGATCTTCAATCTGAATGTCATGGGCGTCTGGTTGGTAGAAACCTATCGCAGCCAGTTTGCCCAGGAAATAAGTGCCAACGGTATTGATGGATTGATATCCGCCTTAAGCGAACGCAACAAAGCGAACGCCAAAAAAGGATGAAATAGGATTTGAGTTCCATAAGTCGCTTGGCAAGAATTCCCGCATGAAAAATCTCAATCGAACTCTTGTAAGAAACCTGGCACTGGTGCTGGTACTCAAACTCTTTGTATTGAGCGGGCTGTGGTGGGTCTTTGTGCGAGACCATCAAACAAGCATCGACGGGGACAGCGTGGCCGCGCAGTTTTTCCCCAAAGCTTCGAATTCGGCCAATGGAGTTTCACCATGATTTCTGACCAGTTGGTCGACCTGTCCCGACTGCAGTTTGCGGCCACGGCGATGTACCACTTTTTGTTTGTGCCGCTGACCCTGGGCATGGTGTGGATGCTCGTCATCATGGAAAGCGTCTATGTGATGACCGGTAATCGCGTCTGGCAGGACATGACGCGTTTCTGGGGCAAGCTATTCGGCATCAACTTCGCGTTGGGCGTGACAACCGGCATCACGCTGGAGTTTCAATTCGGCACGAACTGGGCCTACTATTCCCACTACGTGGGCGACATCTTTGGCGCGCCACTGGCGATCGAAGGACTGATGGCGTTCTTCCTCGAATCCACCATGATCGGACTGTTTTTCTTTGGCTGGGATCGTTTGTCCAGAACGCAGCATTTGATGGTGACTATGCTCATGGCCATCGGCACCAACCTGAGCGCACTGTGGATTTTGATTGCCAACGGCTGGATGCAAAACCCGGTGGGTTCGGAGTTCAGCTACCTGACCATGCGCATGGAAATGGTGGACTTTTGGACCGTATTCTTCAACCCCGATGCGCAGGCAAAATTTGTGCACACGGTGTCGGCCGGCTATGTCACGGGTGCGATGTTCGTGCTGTCTATTTCAAGTTGGTATCTGCTGAAAAAGCGTGATGTCGAGTTTGCCAAGCGCAGCTTTCGCGTGGCCGCTGCATTTGGTTTGGCATCGGCGCTGAGCGTCATTGTGCTCGGAGACGAATCCGGCTACACGGTTGGCGAAGCCCAGCAGACCAAAATGGCGGCCATCGAAGCGATGTGGGAGACCAAACCGGCGCCAGCAGGTCTGACGATGGTGGCCAGCATCAATGAGGTGGCGCAAAGGAATGACTGGGAAATCGAAATCCCCTGGGTCATGGGACTGATTGGTACGCGCTCCATCACCAAGGAAATTCCCGGCATTCGTGAAATCAAAGCAAAAAATCGTCTGCGAATTTTGCACGGCATCCTGGCAGTGAATGCGCTCGAAGCACTAAGACGTGAGCGCGACGACACGGTTGCCAAAAAAACTTTCGAGACCTACAAGGCCGACCTCGGATTTGGCTTTCTTCTCAAGAAATATGTGACCGACGTGAACCAGGCAACGGCCGAAATCATTGATCGTGCGGTAGACGACACCGTACCGCGAGTCACGCCGATGTTCTGGGCCTTCCGCATCATGGTGGGCCTGGGTTTTGCCATGCTGGCGTTGTTTGGTCTGGCGTTCTGGAGCACACTGAAATCCTACCGCCTGCAAAACCCCTGGCTGCTTAAATGGGCGTTGTGGATGCTGCCAGCACCGTGGATCGCCTGTGAGTTGGGCTGGTTCGTCGCCGAGTACGGTCGCCAGCCCTGGACGATTTACGGCGTCCTGCCAACGCACATGAGCGTGTCCACGCTGAGCGTGAACAGCCTTTACGGATCGTTGGCCGGGTTCATTGGTTTCTACACCGTGCTGCTGGCGGTGGAGATGTTTCTGATGGTCAAGTTTGCCCGCATGGGCCCAGGCAGTTTGGGCACGGGTCGTTACGCCAATGAGGCCGCCGAGCACGCCGCAACGGCGCAAGCCTAAGGAGAATTTCATGCTTGACTATCCCACTCTCAAGATCATCTGGTGGCTGCTCGTAGGCGTGTTGCTGATCGGATTTGCCATCATGGACGGACACGATATGGGTGTGGGCAGCTTGCTACCCTTCGTGGGCCGCAGCGACCTAGAGCGCCGCGTCGTGATCAACACCGTGGGACCGCATTGGGATGGCAACCAAGTGTGGTTCATAACCGGTGGCGGCGCCATCTTTGCTGCTTGGCCTTTGGTCTACGCCACGGCATTCAGCGGCTTCTATTGGGCCATGCTGGTGGTGCTGTGGGCGCTGTTTTTCCGTCCGGTTGGTTTCGACTACCGCAGCAAAATCCACAACGCCACTTGGCGCAGCACCTGGGACTGGGGTCTATTCATCGGCGGCTCGGTGCCACCGCTGATTTTTGGCGTGGCCTTTGGCAACCTGCTGCAGGGCGTTCCATTTCAATTCGACAATTACATGGTCTCCACCTATACCGGCAGCTTCTGGCAATTACTCAATCCGTTTGCGCTGCTGTCCGGCGTCGTGAGCAGCGCGATGATCACGATGCACGGTGGTGTCTATCTGGCCCATCGCACTGAAGGCGTGATTCAGATCCGCGCGATCAAGGGTGCCATAGGTGCAGCCCTCATCATGGCGCTGGCCTTTGTGGCTGCTGGCGTTTGGCTGCAAAGCATGGATGGTTACCGCCTCACCTCGGTCGTCAACACCGCCGCCTTGCCCGACCCGATGAACAAGACGGTGGTGCGTGAAGCGGGTGCTTGGATGATCAACTACGGTCGGCAACCCTTGTTGTGGGTGCTTCCTTCGTTGGGGATATTGGGAGCCCTTCTGGCGGCGCTGTTGCTGCACTTGCGCCACACTTTGGCGGCGTTCATTTTGTCGTCTCTGGCGTTGCTAGGCGTGATAGGAACCGCCGGCGCATCGATGTTTCCCTTCGTCATGCCGTCGAGTTCCATGCCCAACGCGAGCCTCACGGTTTGGGACAGCGTGTCAAGTCACCGCACGCTGGGCATCATGCTCTGGGCAACGGTGATCTTCATGCCGCTGATCGTGTTTTACACCGGGTGGGCCTACCGCGTGATGCGCGGCAAGGTCACCGCCGCATACGTTCTGGAACACGAACACGCTGCTTACTGAACAACGAATCGAAGGACAAAAAATGTGGTACTTCACCTGGATTCTTGGGGTTGGATTTGCGGTGCTTCTGGCCATTTTGAACGCCATGTGGGGCGAAAACGAAGAAGCCCGAGGACAGGCACGCAAGGGCGACGATCCACGGTGACGCGCGCCATGTCATCCAACCGCACCGATTCTGTCACCGCCAGTCCAAACCGTGCCGCCGTGCATCTTCCTAGCCTTGCGGTGGCGCTGTTCATCATGGTGGGTGGCACCATCTACCCGTTTGTGTTTGCGCGCACTGACGGGCAACCTGACCACGCCTTTGCCATGGCCATTTTCTGGTCCATGAGCGCCGGCCTGGTGCGCGGTGTCGGGTTTGTGCCCAAAGCGCTCGCCTGGCGGATAGTTTTTTCCGGCTGGTCTTGCTTGGCAGCACTGTTGGCCGCAGCTTGGTTGCACTTCGGGACTTGAGCGCTACCGTTGGCACAATAGGCCTGAGTCAAACCGGTATCTTGTTCAAGACATCGATAACTTCTTAACCCTTCAAAGGATTTCATGAAAACTGCACACGACCTTGTTGCCCAGGCGAAGACTCGCATTCAAGAAGTCGCCCTGAACGCTGTGGATGAAGCCATCCAGAATGCAGACGTCGTGCTGGATGTGCGCGAAGCGGAAGAATACACCGCAGGTCATTTGCCGGGCGCCATTCATGCTTCGCGCGGCATGCTGGAATTCAAGCTCAGCAGCAACCCCGAGCTCAGTTCGCGGGACCTGAATATTGTTCTGTACTGCAAGACCAGCGGACGCGCTGCACTGGCGGCATGCGCCCTTCACGACATGGGATATCTGAAGGTCAAGTCCATTGCCGGCGGCTTCGATGCCTGGGTGGCAGCGGGCAAGCCAGTGGCAAAGCCAAACCTGCCAAGCTTTGACTAGGCCTGTCATCCAATATGAACTTCTGGGATCAGCAGTTTTCTTCGCCGGAGTTCAAGTACGGCAAACAAGCCAATAGTTTCTTGCGCAATCAAGCGGTGCGTCTGCACTCAAAATGCCGCGTATTGCTGCCTGGTGACGGCGAAGGACGCAACAGTGTGTGGTTGGCCGAGAAGGGACACGTTGTCACGGCGGTTGACATTTCGCGTGTCGGTTTGGAAAAGGCCCAGAGACTGGCGCGGGAGCGAGGTGTTTCCATTGAAACGATTGAAGCCGACTTGGCTGACTGGGCACCCGCGCAAGCTAGTTTTGACGCGCTCGTGTTGACCTACGTGCATCTTCCGCCCGCATTTCGGATGAGCGCGCACCGTCGCTTGGTACGGGGTTTGCGGCCCGGCGGATGGTTCATCCTTGAAGCATTTCATCCTTTACAACTTGCCTTGAGCAGCGGTGGCCCGAAAGCTGAAGACATGCTCTACACGGCCGAGATGATCCGCTCAGACTTGAGTCAGACATCCGGCAACGTCATGAACGAAATATTCGTCTGGGAAGGTCAGGCACAACTGCTCGAAGGCAGTGGTCACCAAGGGCCAGCGTATTTGACACGCTACGTAGCCCAATGCACTTAGAGCAGTGCGCACAGGCACACGACTGGCAGTGCCCACACGCTGTACGCCTATAGCCACATCCACCTCGGGAGTTCACCGATGAAAGCCTTTCAAGACTATTACCCGCAAAACGTGGCGCATTGCTATGGTTGCGGAAGTCTCAATGCACACGGTCATCAGATCAAAACCTACTGGGATGGCGACGAGACCGTCACTCGATTTGCGCCTGAGCCCTATCACACGTCGGTGCCAGGTTTCGCCTATGGCGGACTGATCGCGTCACTGATAGATTGCCACAGCACCGGTACCGCCGCTGCGGCAATGTACTGAGCTGAGGGGCGTGAATTGGACTCACTGCCGCCGTTTCGCTTCGTCACGGGTTCGTTGCGGGTGGACTTTCTCAAGCCCACCCCCATCTCGGGCGCCATCGAGATTCGCGGACGCGTGAAGGAGATCAAGGGCCGCAAGGTAGTCGTTGAAACCAGCGTGCAAGTGGACGGGATCGTCACCGCTCGCGGTGAGGTGCTGGCGGTGCAGATGCCTGACAGCTTTGGTGCGGCCGGCCGCTACCGGCTTGTCGCCTTTTTCTAGCTTGTCGCCAATCAGGGTGTATTTGTTGGTACCGTTAAACCAGACGTATTCAGGGACAACGTTTTCTTTCCATTTGAAATTGCCCTTGATGGTCATGTAACTGTCGTAGCCTTCATCGTCACGCAGGACTTGAAACTTGCCGTCCTTGTCAAGCTTGCCAGCGGTAGACCAGTCCCATGACATTTTGGTCGGGTTGCTTCGTTCGCATCCGGAGCATTGAAGATCGAACGGATCGTGCGCGAGACGGGCACTCGCTGATCGAGCTTGGAGATATACCCCTGCGCGTTGTGCTGTAGGTGAAACTGGCAGCGCTGCCACGGGATACCGTTAAACATTGCTTTGCGCGCAGCCTTGAGGCCCGCGTGATCATCGCTGGCGATGAACTTGACTCCGCGCAGGCCGCGCTGAATCAGGCTGTCCAGAAACGCCCGCCAGTGCACCTCGGCCTCGGACAACGCAACCGATACGCCAAGCACTCGCCGGTGGCCGCTGGCCGTGACGCCCACGGCGACCAGCACCGCGCAGTCCACCACCTGGCCGGCTTCCCGCACGCGCTCGTAGCGCGCATCCAGCAGCAGGTAGGGCGTCTCTTCCAGCGGACGATTGCGCCAGGCATCAAGGCCC
>CAIYGK010000055.1 GCA_903925725.1 uncultured beta proteobacterium
CAATGTAGTTGGTAATGGGGATCAAACTCCTGCTCCAGATGATTATACCGTCAATGCAGCTAAAGAACTTCTGCGCCAGCGCGAAGGCCTCCTTACCAATGCAAAATACGATACCAACGCATACCGCACTGGCTATGGTTCAGACACCGTAACACAGCCAGACGGGACCGTCGTTCCTGTCAAGGCAGATACGACTATTACAAAGGATGACGCAGAGCGTGATCTTGCACGTCGCACAGCACTTACACAGCAAGGCATCCAGTCGAAAATTGGTGCAGATACTTGGAACAAGCTAACGCCAGATGCGCGTGTGGCATTGACATCGACCGCCTACAATTACGGATCTCTCCCAGATTCAGTAGCATCTGTCGCTCAGAACGGGCAGGCAAGCGATATTGCGTCGGCAATCAATAATCTCGGTGGTGCGAACGAAGGCATTAACGCCGTTCGTCGGTCAAAAGAAGCTTCTCTTATTGATCCGCAGGGCAAGTATGACCCAATGGCACCGCAGCCAAAGGCATCTGCTGCTACGGCCCCTAATGCTACGGCTCCTAAAAGCTTTGGCGAAGCTATTATGCAGAAGGCTCAAGATCCAGACGTGTTGTTGTCGCTCCTTTCTGGTATCGGCACGATGGCTGGCTCTAATAGCCGTTACCTTGGTGCTGCCATTTTGCAGGGCATCGGTGGGGCGGCTGATACCTATAAGGGTCTCCAGCAGCAGGGCATTGAACGCATGAGGGCGAATGCCGAAGTGCAGGGCAGGGGCATTGAGGCGCTCAAGTACAACCAAGGTCGTTTTGTTCCTCGTTATGATGCGACGGGTACCAAAATTGTCAGCTATCAAGACATGAACGGTGGCCCCGATCTTTCTCCTGAAGATATGGGAAAGATGTCTTCAAACATTGGTTCAAATTTTGGTCTTCCCGCAGCTATTGGAAATAACCCATCGGCTGGTACAACTCAGGGTCAGGGACCGGCAACTAAAGATATTCAGAAAGATGTTGATCTGGTCAATAACGCCAACTTCAGTGATGCATCGACATTGCAGCCTGCGGCTGCTGCGGCATATCGTGTTGCTGCTCAGACGTCTGATCCACGGTTGCGCGATACTATGCTTGCGAAGGCTGGGAGATTTACTGAGGCAGCGCAGACGGCTGGTCAGACTGGTTTAACTGAAAACTTTAACATTCAAGCTGCGGCACAACGTGATCAGCTTAACTCTGCTCTCGCAGCTCAAAACCTTAAGCAGGAAACACAGGCTCAACTTGCCAATATGTTTGATAAAGAAGGTAAACCACTTCTTAATCAAGGTCCGCTTGGTGATCAGCTTAATCGTTTTGCCGGAATTGCAAAGCAGGCCGGTCTTAGCCAAGAAACAATTAAAGCCATCACCGGATTTGATCCAGCGAAGGGTGATACGGTTGAAAAGCTTCGCACGTCGATGGGTACTGATATCGGTCAGATTGGTGATGCAAATACTGTGTCCGGTCTTAACCGGATTTTTGCAAGTACGCCTGGCAACCAAATTGTTCCAGAAGCTTCAAAGTGGATTGCGGAACGTATTATCCTTCCAAAGGCTGATAGTGAAATCAACACTGCAAAGGTTGTCGGAAAACTTGACCCTCGTACTGACAAAATTCAAGATCGTATTCTTGAATAAAAACGCCAGCATCCTTGGTTTCAGTCTGGTACGGAACCTGCTGGCGCTCCCCCTGAAGAGAAGCCTAAGCCAGTTGCTGAAAAGCCAAAGGAGCAGCCTGTACCACTTCCATTGATTGGAAAACCAAATATTCAGCGCAGCCAATCGACCGGCAATTACTTTGACGGGAAGCAGTGGTATAGTCCGAAGGGCGAAAAGATTGAGGGCAATGTAGCACCATGAGCAATGATTTAGTGCCAGTAGACACAAGCCCTCAAAACGACCTTGTTCCTGTTAGTGAAAACGGTGGCATTCTTTCGCCTTCTGAGGAGCATCAGGCGCGTGTATCGGCACTTGCTCCTATGGCAGAGGCCGATATCGCCAAACAGAAAGCTGCGACACAGGCAACTATCGGAAGTAGGTTCAGTGCCCCTACGCCTGCCGGTCAAGGCAGCGTTCAAAGCATGAACCTTGCTGACATTCCTATTGCTGGACCATTGATTGAAAAAGGTCTGTCATCGGTTGCTGCGGCATACCCTAATTCTTCATTCGCAAATTATTGGGCGGGTGGAAATGATCTTGGCGAGACCGAGGACGAGCGATATCGCAATAGCCTTGCTTATCAGGAAGCGTATCGCGAAGCTCAGAAAAAAGATAATCCAACGCAGTATTACGCTTCTCGTGCGGCGTCGGTTCTTCCTCAGTTGGCTCTTACACCCGAAATCGGCGTAGGGAGAGGCATTGGCTGGCTTGCTTCTAAATCTGTCGCTCCAGTAGCCGAGCAGATGCCTGGCGTTGTTAGCGGTGCTCTAAATCTTCTTGGTAGGCCTGCTCAGGGTGCGGCTGAGGCTGCAACGTGGAATGCAGGACAGCATGCAGCGGAATCCGCCCCAGGTTCGACTGCACAAGACGTTGGCAGCAATGCCAAGGAAGGCGCACTAGAAGGTTTTAAGACCGGCTATCTCGTCGGCCTGCCGCTCAATGCTGCCATCAGGACAGGTAAGTGGGCCACAGACGCGACAAAGGCACTTTGGAACCCAGAAGCATATGCAGCCGGTGAAGCATCTAGGGCATATGAAGGTGCTACGGCGAATGAACGAGCTGCAAAGCTCTCTCCTGAAGATGCTCAACGCTTGGCAAGTGAAGGAAAACCTGTATCGCCACTTGATATTGCCGGTGGTAAAAAACTTGGCAACGAGGCGGCTTCCACAGTCACAGCGTCTGATCCAGATGTCATTAAAATTAACGATCAATTGACTGATCGTTTTAATGCTCGGTCTCAGAATGTGCAGGCGGATATTGCGGCGGCTGACAATCGCCCAATGAACCCAACGACTGGCAAGCCGTTAACTGATCAAGAAATTCGTTCTCAGGCTGATGAGCATGCGCGTCAGGTCAATGCACCTGCATATGAGGCGGCTTATAGCCAGCCGCAGGCACAAGTCATTTGGAATGATGATTTGCAGCGTCTTGTCAATACGCCTGGCGGTAAGGCGGCTCTCAATAAGACTGTCGGGTCTTCTGCCGTACGCGCTACGCAAGAGGGACAGCCGATCACCAATCCATTCTACACGGATCAAAATGGTCAAGTGCAGCTTAATCGTGAGGCAGGAGAACCAGGCCTTGAGTTTTGGGATCGTTTTAAGCGCAATATGAACGATGTTGCCGAATCTCAGAAGGGCGAGTTCGGCAAAGCTACGACTGAGTCAGGTGAAACAAATTCGCTTCTTTATGGAAATCCAAACAATCCAAATCAGTTTGGTCTCGTTCCATATTTGAAGAAACTTGTGCCTGAGTATGATACGGCTCTTACTGGATCTCGTCAGTTCATTCGTGAAGATAACGCTTTCGATGCCGGTAAAAATTTCTTCAATACCGCTAACGTCGCAAAAAATTCAAAAAACCCTTTGGAAGCAGATGGCGTTTTGAATGAGTTTGGAAACACATACAGCAAGGGTGAACAGGACACATTCCGTCACGGCCTTCTTGCCAATATCACCGAAAACCCAACGCAGGCTGCGAAGGTATTTGCTGGTGCCGATGCAAAAACGCTTGACCGGTATCGTCAAGTGCTTGGCGATGATATGTTCAA
>CAIYGK010000056.1 GCA_903925725.1 uncultured beta proteobacterium
ACGCCGCGCGAATATTCATCGCAATGCTATCAACCGCATTCGTCCAGCGATGCGCGCTGGTTACCAAGTAACTTTTGATGTGATGGTCTTGCTTCCGGAATATATCGATCGTAACCAGTTGCGTGAGGTCATCGAGCAAGCTGGCCGTTTGTGTGGACTCGGAGATTTCCGGCCAACTTTTGGACGGTTTGGAATTGTACTCTACGAATAAGAGTTGCTGGTATGACCATGAAGTACTATGACGACCTGCACACCGCTATTGGCGACACTCAAGTTACTGCAAGAGCACACACCTGCTCCGTCAAGGACGGTGGCGTCGACGCGGTCGCTCACTACCTGAACTTGCATTGCCAGGGTGCTATCGCCGTCATCGGCAACGGCGGGTCGGCAGCGATCGCGAGTCACGTCGTCACCGATCTCATCAAGCGTGGCGTGGCGGCGACCGCCTTGAACGACCCCGCCGTGATGACCTGCCTCACCAATGATTACGGCTACCAAGACGCCTACGCGCGTCAAATAAGGGCTTGGCACAAACACATCTCGATGCTGATTGCGGTCAGCTCGTCGGGCCAGTCTGGGAATATCCTACTGGCAGCGCAAACCGCCAAGAGCTGCGGCATGTTTGTCATGACGTTCAGTGGTTTCATGTCAGGGAACGATCTGAGGCGGATGGGCGATGTCAGCGTGTGGACGCCGTCGAGCAGCTATGGGCACGTCGAGATGGCGCACCAGGCGATATTGCATGATGCCGTCGAGCGATTGACAGAGGTCGATACGGTTAAGGCTGGGAGTAAAGAAGCTCCGACTGGAACTGTTGAAGGTTTCGCGCGGATCAGTGCGATGGCACAGGGCGATGGCAGTAGTACCTCTGAGTGGTTGAACAGTGGGGATAAATGATAAGCAGCATTCCAAGACTGGACAAATAGTTCTCTTGTGAAACCCGGTGACGTGGTCAAGGTGAGAATTCTCGGTGAGCCGCGACCACCCATGACTCCAAGGCAATTCTTTCACGCCTGCCGCTGCTCGACGTGCAGGAGACGCTGGTTTCGTGATTACTGGCGCTGGCTGCTTCGTCGTGGTGGTTATGAAGAGTACGTGGTTGTCAGCACTCCAACAAGGAATAGACCATGAATGGATCGGGATTGCTTGGCTTTCTCATCTCCATCGTCGTTCTCTTCGGTGTGGGAGCGATCTTCTTCAAAACCGTTGACGGCATAGCGAAGAACGCGCTGCTGGCGACCATCGCCAAGATCGCGATCGGGTGCCTGATCTTGATTGTGTTCATCTTGGCAGTCGCCAGCGTCCTCGGCTTCAGCGGCCCCGGTGTGAGCGTCGGTCCGTGGGGTATTATCGTTTTCGCCGTCGGGGTGCTGGTGCTGTTGGTGGTGATGTACATCATAGACTTGGTCCTGAACTGGTTGGCCCCGCAGATGGGTTTGGCAGCTCCCGTGGTCGAGGCTGTCCGTTTCATAGTTTCGGTGATCGCGGTCATCGCGTTGCTGCTGGTCGCTGGTGACGCCTTGCTGGGTGGATCGGCAATGTTATCGCTCGGGCACGGTCGCCTGTTGCAATGAATGACAGGTTTCAGAGGCTAAGGAAGAAGGAGGCAAAAGATGACGGAAGAAGTGAAAGAAGTGATAAAGCTTGGCAGGATTTTGGAAAGATGGTTCGCGAGCGGGACTTAAAGGATTCCACGTGACGTTCCAGCAGTTGCTCGATCGCGTCATGGAGGCGGAGAAACCAGATCGTGTTCTCGACCGCGACATTCATGGATTCGTGACAGGAAAGTGGTACGGGTTGCTCAAGAAGAGGTCCGTTCCCAAGTACACGCAGTCGTTCGAGGCCGCTCTCACCCTGCTGCCTCCACTCGTCTTCGTCGAGATCAGCGGAGGCACTGATACGCTGGAGCCGGGAGTGTGGCCCGCTGTGTCGCTTCGCTACTTACCGCCTGGTCAGACCGACCCGAAGAAGTGGCACGGTACGGTTCAGGGAGCGCCGACGTTTGCCTTGGCGATGTGCAGAGCAGCGATCGAGGTCAGGAGCCGCCTGGCTGTGGCTGGGGAGAGATGAAAGTGGAAAAGCAGTCAAAGATAATAGCTAATCCTCTGTGGTGCGATCGCTGTGAAGGACGTGGTTATGTTGTTTACGATGTTATATGGGAGCCGTACGCGGTGCAGTGCGACAAATGCAAAGATCGACGCTTGGTAAAATCACAGGAGAGATGAGTTGGACGATTCCTGCCACATCACGATCAAGTTCGGCTCAGCTTTTAGTTCGCTCGACAAAGGACCCTTCCTTCTCCAAGTCGAGCGGA
>CAIYGK010000057.1 GCA_903925725.1 uncultured beta proteobacterium
CTGCGTCTCGATCTCCGGGCCGACCATGAAGCCGGGCGTATCGACCAGACTCACCAGCGGCAAGCCGTGCGCATTGCACAACTGCATGAAACGTGCTGCCTTGTCGGCGGCATCGGCATCAATCGCGCCGCCCAGGTGCAGCGGGTTGTTGGCCAGCAAGCCCACCGGGCGGCCCTCGATGCGAGCCAGCGCGGTGTGGATGCCTTTGCCAAAGCCGCGGCGCAGTTCCAGCAGGCTGCCCTGATCGGCAAGCCCAGCCATGACCGTGCGCGTGTCGTAAACGCGCAAGCGGTTTTCTGGCACCAGATCGCGCAGAGTCAATGCATCGGGCGCCTGCCAGTCCTTGACCGAGCCCTGGAAGAACGACAGGTAGTGCCGTGCCGCGGTCACCGCAGCGCGCTCGTCAGCCACCAGAATATCGATGACGCCATTGCCATGTTGTACATCGCTTGGGCCGATCTGTTCCGGCTTGTAAACGCCCAGACCGCCGCCTTCAACCATCGCCGGGCCGCCCATACCAATGTTGCTGCTTTGGGTTGCAATGATCACGTCACAGCAACCCAGCAAGGCCGCGTTTCCCGCAAAGCAGCGCCCGGCCACGACACCCAGCACCGGCACCTGACCGTTGAGCCGCGCAAAGCTGGCAAACGTGCCCACATGCAGACCAGCCACGATGGGCATGTCCACATCGCCCGGGCGGCCACCGCCGCCTTCGGCAAACAGCACAACCGGCAACTTCTGTTGCAAGGCAATGCCCAGTAGCCGGTCTGTCTTCTGGTGGTTGCGCATGCCCTGCGTTCCGGCCAGCACGGTCGCGTCGTAAGCCATCACCACGGCGCGGCTGCGCTCCGGCGCAAACAGGTGCTGGTTGATGCTGCCAATGCCAGTCACCATACCGTCGGCTGGCGTGTTTTTGATGAGGTCTTCTTCGGAGCGGCGACTGCGCTGCGCTGCCACGGCGAGCGCACCGTATTCCATGAAGGAGTCTGCATCGCACAGGTCGGCGATGTTTTCACGTGCAGTGCGTTGACCCAAAGCATGGCGCTTGTTCACGGCCTCTAACCGGCTGGCATCGAGCGTGGGCGCATGACGGTGCAGCACGCGCTGCAGATCGGCGCGCACGGTTGCTGCGCTGGCCACCGGTCTTACGGCGGTGCCCGCTGGAGCCACGCCCGACAGAGCGCCCGGCGCCATTCGCTGCAGGCTTGCCAGCACCTCGCCTTCAGACACCAGTGCGCCCGCTTCCACGAAAAATTCGGCGAGCCGACCATCATGTTCGGCACGGACTTCGTGCTCCATCTTCATGGCTTCCAGAACGAGCAGCAGGTCGCCCGCCTTGACATCAGCACCGGGGTGAACATGCCAGGCAACGATCTGGGCTTGCAGGGGTGAACGGATTTCAGTCATGGCCGGATTTTGCGACAACAGCCATGCGGGCTCGGTCAAACACGAGACAAGAGCCTGCGGCACAATAGCTGCATGAACCTTGCTCCCCTCATCCAACTCAACCGTGGCGGCACTTTGGAGTGCCTGCACTTTGGCGCCGTGGCCGTTGTCAACACCCAAGGCAAACTGCTGGCGCACAGCGGGGACCCGCATTGGCTGACCTTTTCGCGCTCCACGCTCAAGGCCTTGCAGGCGCTGCCCTTCATGCAGGCGCAGGGTCCCAAGCAATTTGGTTTTTCGTCTGAGCAGATCGCCCTGATGTGCGCCAGTCACAACGGCGAGGAAGCGCATATCACCCAGGTTCAGGGCATGCTGGACCAAGCGGGCCTCACCTACAAGGCGCTGCGCTGCGGTTGCCACGTGCCACGTTTTTACAGTCTGCTCGGCAAGACCCCGCCGGGCGACGCCGTGTTTGACGACCGGCACAACAACTGCAGCGGCAAGCACGCCGGTTTTCTGGCCTATTGCGTGCAGCACGGACTGAGTCTGGACGACTACACGGATCCGCTGCACCCGGTGCAGCAGGCCATCCGGCGTGACGTGGCGCGTGCTGTCGGCATGGACGCCAATGATTTCAAGATGGGCATCGACGGTTGCTCGGCACCCAACTACGCCATGCCGCTTTCAAGCCTGGCCTACGGTTATGCGCGCCTGGCCAGCGGAGCCAGAGACAGCGAATTTGGCGAGAGCTTTGCAGCACTGAGCGAAGCCATGACGGCGCACCCGGACCTGGTCTCTGGTACCGGCCGCAACGACCTGGCCTTCATGCGCGCGGGGCGAGGCGACTGGGTCAGCAAGGTCGGCGCCGACGGCGTGCAGGTGCTGGGCAGCAAGAGCCGCGGCGAAGCCTTTGCCATCAAGATCATCGATGCCAACAAGGACGCCCTGTTCGCCGCCAGCGTCGAAGTGCTGGAGCAACTGGGCTGGCTCGACGATGCGCAGCGCGAGGAACTCAAGCCCTGGCGGGCGCAAACCATCCTCAATGTGCGCGGCCTGACGGTCGGTGAACGCAAACCTGTCTTCAAATTGCACAGGCCCTGACGGCACCGTCCTCTCAAACTCGCATCTGTCATCCCGGACTCGATCCGGGATCCAGTGCCTCGCACACGCTGGATTGCGGGTCAAGCCCGCTATGAACTGTGCTTTTAGTCAAGCGAAATTTGGGTCAAAGCGGGTGTTTTGGGTAGCCACGGCATAGGCTTGCCTGAGAAGTTTGTGGGCAATAGCAATGTTGATCACTTTGGCTGGCTTGCCCATGGCCTTTAAATGTTGATACAACTTCTTGCACGCCGGGTTGCAACTCTTGGCCGTCCAACTGCATAGATACAGAAGTTGTCGTATCCGGCCCTGCCCAAGCTTGGCAATGCCACCTTTTCCTTTGACCGAGCTGCCTGAGCAAAATGTCGTCGGGCTGACTCCCACATAAGCGCACAGCTGCTTGACGTCGTCAAACCGCGTGAACCCGTCTGTGATGATGATCAGCTCGATGGCCGTCTTGACACCGATCGCAGGGATCGTCGTCAATCGCTCATACAGCCCGGCAAAAGACTTTTTTACGAGAGCCTCCAGATGCTGCTCGCATTCGTCAATGCGCTGCTGCAACTGCTTGAATTGCAACTCCATCTGCGAGATGACAAATGCGCTGGGCCTGGCACGGCGCGCGTGCGCTTGCTGACGGTTGAGCAGTCGCGTCCTCTCGGTGATCAAGTCATTGAGCCAGCCGTGGGCCTGCTGCAACTCCTGGACCTGCTCGCTCGCAGGCGTCCACAGGGATGGTGCCTCGCTTTGTCCGTAGCTCAGGATCAGCTGAGCGTCGGCCCGGTCGGTCTTGACCCGCAGCAGCCTCATCTGCCCATAGCGTTTGATCACCAGCGGGTTGACCACACTGACGTGCCGCTCTGCCTCAAAAAGCCTCAGCGCCAGCCGTGCGTGGTAGGTGCCTGTGGCCTCCATCACAAACGTGGCGCCAACCGGTGTTTGCTCCAGCAACTGCTCGATGCCTTCATCGGTATAAGCAAATTGCTGACATCGCACCTGGCCATCGACCAGCCAGGCTGCGTCAAACCAATCCTTGCTAATGTCTATTCCTACAACCATTGATCCTCCGCTCTAGTTGCGTTGATGAAACACCATGACCTGCACCCTCAATCCTAAATGCGGGGTCAAGCCCCAATGAACTGTTCGGCTTCTTGGTCAGGTTGGGAAAGGGCGACCCACATTGCGGACAGACTCTAAAGGCCAATGACAAACTCGGTCTCTATCCCTTCCCCTCTCACCGCAGGTACGTCTACACACGGCAAGTAACTCAAGCATAGGATGACAAAAAGCCTCAACCTTCGTAGCGACCGAGCTTGTGCGCCAGTTCGATGGCCGAGTTCACTTCCATTTTTTTGAAGATGTTGGCGCGGTGAAACTCCACCGTGCGCTGGGTGATGCCCAGATGCTCGGCAATCGTCTTGTTGTAGTGGCCCTTGATCAATTCATCGAGCACCTCGCGCTCGCGCGGGCTCAGGCTCACCAGCGCCTGACGCAGCCGCTGCGCCTGCTGCTGCTCATCGCTCATGGCGCTGGCCGCTGCCAGCGCCTGCTCGACTTTGTCCACCAGCACGTTGTTTTGAAAAGGCTTTTCCAGAAAATCCCAGGCGCCGTTCTTCACCGCTGAGACCGCCATGCTGACATCGCCGTGACCCGTCAGAAACAGAATGGGCCAGGGGCAGCCGAGCGCCTTGAGTTCCTCGAACGTGCTGAGACCTGAAAGCGGCTCCATCCGGATGTCCAGCAGCACGACGGCGTGACCCCAATGCGGCAGTCGCGCGCGAACCGCCTGCAGGAAGACATCGCCACCAGCCCAGGTCCCCGCCTTGTGACCTCGCGAGTCGAACAGCCAGGCCAGTCCCTCGCGAAAATCGGCGTCGTCATCAACAATGTGAATTTCCGGGCTCATGCACCATTCTCCTGCGCCGCAGCTGAACTTGCGCCGTGCTCTGAGAGCGGCAACCATAAGCTGAACATCGCACCGCCCAGAGCCGGGTCGCGCGCCACGTCAATGCGCCCATGGTGCGCTTCCAGCACCGAGCGACAAATCGCCAAGCCCATGCCCATGCCGTCGGCCGAAGCGCTAAAAAAAGCGCCAAAGATCTGCTCCTTGTGCTCCTCACTGACACCTGGCCCACTGTCGCTCACGACAATGGCGGCCTGGGTCTCGTCCTGCTCGATACGCACCTGTACCCGTCCCGGCCGGCTCGCCAACGGTGCCCAGTGCAGGGCATTGGCGACAACGTTTTGTACCGCGTGTTCCAGCAGCAAGGCATCCGCCTCGACCCAAACCGGCGCTGGCCCCAGTGCCACCTCCAGACTAACCTGGCGCTGCGTCTGGTGCTGGACGAGCGTGGCGCGCAGGAAGGCCACCAGATCAAGACGCTGGCGCGACATTTCACGGCGTCGGGCAAACGCGTTGACCCGCTGGATGATGCGGCCCGCCTTGTCGGCCAGCCGGTCCATCCGCTCCACCACTGGCATCACTTCTTCCAGGGAAATACGGCCACTGCGCAGGCGGTTCAGCAGCCCATTGGCAAAACTGCTGAGCGCACCCAGCGGCTGATTCAATTCGTGCGCCAGGGTCGATGCCACTTCGCCCACGACCACCAGACGGCCTGACGCTTGCAGCCGTTCCTGCTGGCGCGCCGCCAGACGCTCGGAGCGCTTGCGCTCACTGATGTCCAGCACCGAACTCATCCAGCCAATCTGCTCGCCGTCAGCGGTGGTCAAAGGCGCTTCATGGATCAGCACGTCCAGCAAATGCCCATCGCGGTGCTGGAACTGCACTTCGACACCTTCCTCATGCGTGCCCTGCGCGATGATGTCTCGATGCACCAGATGCAATTCGTCGGCCTGATCCGGCGGCCAGTAGGGCAACGGGGTCGTTTTGCCAACCAGCTCGACGGCTGGGTAGCCAACCAGACTGCAGAATGATTCGTTGACATAGAGGATCTTGCCCTTGCGGTCCCAGGCCCGCAGACCGATGGTCACGGAGTTTTCCATCGCCGTGCGCAAAGCCACCTGGGCCTGAAACAGGGCCTGCACCTGCTGGCGTTTGACAAAGTCGCGCCGCAAGGCCCACAGGCTGACTAGCATGCCAGACAAAAACAGCAGCGCCACCAGAAAAAAGATGCGCGGCACGGTGGCTGGCTGCGCGCCCACCGGTGTCACGCCCAAAAACAGGTCGGTACCGGGCAAGCTCAGCGCGGCACGGTAGGCCTTGGTACCCGTCAACTCGTCGGACGTGCCTTTCAACTCATCGGTGATCAGCTGCACCGCATGGTTTTGCGAAAACCAGGTCGGCACCATGGCAGCGGTTGCGCGCTCCAGCGATAAGGCGGCTACGTAATTGCCAACAAATTGGCCGCGCTCGAAAAACGGCACGGCCAGCCACACTACGTCGGTCAGTCGCCCGTCAGACCCTTGCATCAGACCGGCATAGGCAGCGCGCCGAAGGCCACGGGTCGTGTCTTGCATGGTGGCCAAGGCCTGCGCGTTGGCGGTCTGCGCGGACCAGTCGCTTTGCCAGCGCGGCGGTCCCAGCACCAACCCTCCACGACCTGCCGGCGCTGCCAGCCAGCCGTGCGACAGCACGACGCCGCTCTCGCGCCACAGCAATCCGCCCTGTACCTGGGGTTGTTCGCTCTTGCCGGCGAGCACACTTTGACGTGCCAGCACCAACAAGTCGTCTTCGAGTCGTCGAAAGTGAAACTGCACGCTTTGCTCGAGCCACTGTGCGTCGGCAGCGCGCGCGCGCGCGTCCTCATCGGCTTCAAAAGTGTTGAGGTACAGGACCAGTGTTACCACGGAAGCCAGCAACAGCAGCAAGCCCAGCAGCCAGAGCAGGGCACGCCGGTTCCGGCTGGCGTGACTAGGCATCGTCTGTTGCAGCAGGGCAAAGTCGAGCGATTGGTCAACGCTACGGATACGGGTTTTAACCATTGTTTTTAAGGCAGGCCTCCGCATAATAGCCAGCATGTCAAGCCCAGACCCGGTCGTATCCAGCCATCGCCGAGCCTGCCTGCGCCGCCTTGGCGCGTCCGCGCTGGCACCAATGCTGACCTCTTCGCTGGTGCAACTCCCCGCGCTGGCGGCATCGGACAAGGCCGTCACGCTGCGTTTTTCCCACGTGGTGGCCGAAGAGACGCCCAAAGGTCTTGCCGCCAGGCGCTTCAAGCAACTTGCAGAACAGCGCTCCGGCGGACGCATCCGCGTGCTGATCTACCCGGACGCCCAACTCTACGGCGACCACGACGAAATGCAGGCCCTGCAACTCGGAGCCGTGGACATGCTGGCGCCGTCCTTGTCAAAGTTCGGGCGCATCGGCTTTCCGGAGTTTGAGCTGTTCGACCTGCCCTTCCTGTTTGGTCAGGTCGCCGATGTGCGACGCATCACGCAGGGTCCGCTCGGGCAACGCCTGCTTGAGCGCTTGAGCCGCCAGGGGCTGACCGGGCTGGGCTATTTTGATAACGGCTTCAAGCAGATGAGTGCCAACCGACCGCTGCTGGCGCCGTCAGATTTTGTCGGCTTGCGCATGCGGGTGCAGGCCTCGCGCGTGATTGCGGCACAGATGCGTGCTCTGGGCGCGCAGCCGGTGGATCTGCCTTTCAGCGAAACGCGAAGAGCGCTGGAAACTGGCGTTGTGGATGGCACAGAGAATCCGGTATCGAACTTCTGGACCCAAGGCATGCACGAAGTGCAGACCGATCTCAGCCTGACCGAGCACGGCTACCTTGGCTATGCCGTCGTGGCAAATCAGCGCTTCTGGCTCAGCTTGTCCGGCGCAGACAGCGAACTGATAGGGCAGGCACTGCGCGAGGCACTGGCCTACGGCAACACCATAGCGGACACGCAAAACGACAAGGCACTGGCGTCCCTGCGCCAAACCGGCAGCACAAGAATCCACGTTCTGAGCCAAA
>CAIYGK010000058.1 GCA_903925725.1 uncultured beta proteobacterium
CCACGCTGGTCAATGCAGCGGATTGCCGCAAGCCTTGTTCTCACCGTGGTCAGTGCTGCCGCCGGCTGGTTGGCCCACGGACAGTACGATCCGGCCAGGCAGTTGGCACAAGCCAACCCCCTGGCGCGGCAGGCTGCGATAGCGCACGCAGTCTACAGTCCTGATATACGGCGCCCAGTGGAAATCAGCGCCGAACATGAAGACCAATTGGTCACCTGGCTGTCCAAACGGCTGGGCACGGCAGTCCATGCGCCCAAACTGGGAGCACAGGGCTTTGAACTGGTCGGTGGGCGACTGCTGCCTGGCAGCAGCGGCCCGGTGGCACAGTTTATGTACCAGGACGCCAGTGGCCAGCGCCTTACCTTGTACGTCAGCACGGAAATTCCGGCAAACCAGGACACCGCATTTCGTTTCTCGCAGGAAGGCGCGGTCAATGTCTTTTACTGGATCGATGGCAAATTTGGCTATGCGCTCTCGGCCGGCATGGACAAAGCCGTACTGGCGCGCGTGGCATCGGCGGTGTACGACCAAATCAACCAGCATTGAAAACTTGTCCGGAGTCCGCATTTGAACGTCAATCTGGGTCCCGTAGCTATTCAAGTCGGCCACTTGCTGTTGCTTGTTTCGATTCTGATCGCTGCCATCGTAGGTCACCTGGTCGGACGACCTCATCGGATTGGTATAGCCAACGTTTTGATGGATATGCTGCTGGCGGCGATGCTGTTGGCACGCATCACCTTTGTCGCAATCTGGTTTGACCAGTATCGCGGCGCACCATGGTCTGTTTTCGACATTCGTGACGGTGGCTTCACGCCTTGGGCAGGCGTGGTGGCTGCGATGGCGGTGGCCATCTGGCGCGGCTCAAAGCGCGTTGAGTTGCGCCGTCCGCTGAGTATGGGGCTGATTGCCGGTGTTCTTGCTTATGCGATGTCGGGGGCGCCAGGCATGCTGGGTGTGAGCGGGCAGTCGGTGTTGCCGACGGTTGAATTGAAGACGCTCGCCGGGCAAACATCAAATCTGGCGTATGTCGCCAAAGGAAAACCCATGGTGGTCAATCTTTGGGCCACCTGGTGCCCGCCGTGCCGACGCGAAATGCCCGTGCTGGCAGAGGCACAACAGCGCGAAACGGAAGTGGTTTTTGTCTTTGTCAACCAAGGCGAAGGCGAGACCAAGATACAGCGCTACCTGGGTAATTCACAATTGACGCTCAACAATGTCCTGCTTGATTCAGGAAACGAACTCGGCCATGCCATAGGTTCAACGGCCTTGCCTGTTTCCCTGTTTTACGATGCGAGCGGTCACTTGATTGATACCCATGTAGGCGCACTTTCGGCGGCAACGCTTGCCGCCAAACTTGGCCCTTTTCATTTGCACCCGAGCAATCCGACGAACAAGTAGCGAAAGAGGTCTGCGTTATGCGTGGTCGTCGGAACGGCGCTCCTTGCTATGTCGCATCAACATGGTCACCAGCAACGCTGCCGCTGCCGAACTTGCCACAACAGGTGATGCAGCAATCAGCCGAGCCAGCCCGTCGATTCCCTCGATGCTCACTTGTTGCGCCCGCTCTGCCAAGGCGATCACGTCACTGACTTGCACCGAGGTGATATCTTCAATCCGAACCTGCAAGTCCGGCCAACTGCTACGAAACCGGATCTTCGCAAAAATGCCGTTGGCGATCGCCACAAGCGACAGCACGCCCAGTGGCTGCATCAAGTGCTCCAGCATTCTTACGCGCAAATTCGGAGGTGCCGATTCGTAGACTTTGCCGACGAGATCCGGAACGGCTGTAAAGAGTTCGTGATTTGGATTTGAATTCATTTTTGCGATCGTTGAAAAAGTTGTGTTC
>CAIYGK010000059.1 GCA_903925725.1 uncultured beta proteobacterium
CAGCGATGTGCGCTTCTTGATGATAGACCCAAAGATGCTGGAGATGTCGTTCTACGAAGGCATTCCGCATCTGCTGGCCCCTGTAGTAACTGATATGAAGCAGGCCGCCTACGGATTGAGCTGGTGCGTCGCCGAGATGGAGCGACGTTACAAACTGCTCAGCAAGTTGGGTGTGCGCAACCTGGCCGGCTACAACGCGAAGATGGACGAGGCCAAAGCGCGCGGCGATTTTGTCTATAACCCGTTCAGCCTGACACCCGAATCGCCCGAACCACTGGGACGATTGCCGCACATCGTTGTGGTGATAGATGAGTTGGCTGACCTGATGATGGTGGTGGGCAAGAAGATTGAGGAATTGATCGCCCGCCTGGCGCAAAAGGCGCGTGCTGCAGGCATTCACCTGATCCTGGCCACACAGCGGCCCAGCGTCGATGTGATTACCGGCCTGATCAAGGCCAACATACCTACGCGCATCGCCTTTCAGGTCAGCAGCAAGATCGACAGCCGCACCATTCTTGATCAGATGGGGGCCGAAGCCCTGCTTGGCATGGGTGACATGCTGTATATGCCCAGCGGCACCGGTATGCCGATTCGCGTGCACGGCGCATTTGTCAGTGACGACGAAGTGCACCGGGTCGTGAATTACCTGAAGTCCCAGGGAGCGCCCAATTACATTGAAGGCGTGCTTGAGGGGGGTACCGCCGACGGCGATGCTGACCTGACGGGCGAGGGCAGCAACGGCGGTGAGAAAGACCCCATGTACGACCAGGCCGTCGAGGTGGTGCTGAAGAATCGTAAAGCCAGCATTTCGCTGGTGCAGCGGCACCTCAAGATCGGCTACAACCGCGCCGCCAGATTGGTGGAGGACATGGAGAAAGCCGGCTTGGTAAGCGCCATGAGCAATAGCGGCCAGCGCGACATTCTCGTGCCTGCGAGAGCTGAGTGATGCGGACCGTGAACAGACTTGTTAGCGCCTTGCTGGCAGCATTTGCCTTTTCCTCTTCGGCAGCTGGGCTGGAAAGTCTTGAGGCATTCTTCAAGACGGCAAAGGCCGCTCGTGCAGACTTTGTTCAGGTAGTGACGATGCCGGCCAAGGATGCTCTGGCACCGCGCAGCAAGATGTCGAGCGGCAGTTTCGAGTTTTCCAGACCAAACCGTTTCAGGTTCGTTTACAAGAAGCCGTTTGAGCAGAGCATCGTCGCCGACGGCCAGACGCTGTGGCTGTACGACGTGGACCTGAATCAGGTGACGGCGCGCAAACAATCGCAGGTGCTGGCATCGACGCCAGCGGCCCTGATCGCTTCAGCACCTGACCTGCGAGCTTTGCATGCCGATTTCGCGCTATCCGATGCGCCAACCAAAGACGGTATCGAATGGGTTCTTGCCACCCCCAAGAGCAAGGACAGTGCCTTGCAAAGCATCCGCGTCGGACTGCGTGGTGGCGAACTAGCAGTGCTGGAAATTCTGGACAGTTTTGGCCAGCGCTCTGTGCTGACGTTCAGCCACTTTGAACTCAACCCGGTGCTGCCGGGCAATGCCTTCGAGTTCAAGGCTCCTGCGGGGGCTGACGTTATTCGGCAGTGATTTTCTGACTTGCGGTGGCAGAGATTGAGGTATGGGCTCCCGCCTCATACTTTCCAATACCCAAGAATCGGCAAGAGACCACTTTCTGGTTGTTCAATTTCAACGCTTTTCATGTGAATGATGCCTTCGACCGCGACGGCAACTTCAGCATCCAGTAGCGTAAATGTCAAATATGTGGCTAGCACGAACCTATTGGCGTCTTGCGGTCTTCCAGTCACGAAACACATCAATGTCAATTCCATCAGGGTAATGCA
>CAIYGK010000060.1 GCA_903925725.1 uncultured beta proteobacterium
ACTCAGAAGAACCGGAATCACGATCAATCGACCGTGTTTGGCCAGGGCGGTCAGAATTTCGTCGCTTGAGCCGCTACTCCACAGGCCACTGAGAGCCAACAGCAGCAGCGCCAGCAGAATCATCGGTGTCGCGCTGGCGCAAGAATGGTTCGGCAGTTCACGCCGCGTACGCCATTCACGAAACAGGACCACCAGCGTGCCCAGTAACGCCAGAAGCTTTGCCAGGCCGATGATGGCAATCGGCAAGGCGAGTGAAATCGCAGCGAAACAAATCAGGTAAAGGCGAACGTTGGCAAACGACCGGAGCATGAAATTGGTGGCTTTGAAGTCAGCGGGATACGCCAGGGCCGCCTATTATCAACGTTGTGTTGGCGCGTCCCGCTGCCGGCGTTCGGCTATGCTCTGCGCTGGCCATGAAATATTGAAGAGCATTCACTTTGACTCAATTGAGTGTCATCATCATCACCCTCAATGAGGCAGCCAATATTGAGGCCTGCCTGGATGCCTTGTCTTTTGCCGATGAAATCATCGTATTGGATGGGGCAAGCACAGACGGCACCGCAGACCTGGCTCGCGCCCGGGGAGCCGCCGTTCATGTTTCGCAAGAGTGGTTGGGCTTTGGAAACCAGAAAAACCGCGCACTTGATCTGGCGCGTTGCCCATGGGTGCTGTCGATTGATGCAGATGAACGGGTCACGCCTGAACTGTCCCGGCAGATTCGCCAGGTAATGCTGGAAGGAACTGCGAATGCCTATGAGATTCCCCGGCTGACACAGTTTTGCGGTCATTGGATACACCATTGCGGTTGGACTCCGGACCGTGTGCTCAGACTGTTCAAGCGCGATCAGGCGCGTTTCAGCGATGATTTGGTGCACGAGAGGGTGCTGTTGTCGGGTGGTGCGGCGGGGCACCTGACTTCACCCTTGCTGCACTATAGCTATCCCACGCCGTCGCACTATTGGCGCAAGCTTGAACAGTACAGCAAGGCTTGGGCCGAGCAGCGTCACGCTCGTGGCCAAAAATGCTCCATGTTGCGGGCCGCACTGGCAGGGGTGGTAGCATTCCTGCGCAGCTATGTTTTCCGCCTGGGCTTTCTTGACGGCGCCATGGGTTTTGCGGTGTGTGCCATGCAGGCCCAGGCCGCTTTCGGAAAATATTTTGCCTTGTATTGTTTAAATCACAAAAATGACCTTTTCCCCAATCCACCGCCTGTTTGATGCGCTTTGCACCCTTTCGCTTGGGGCTTTTCTGTTCATCGCCAGTCCGGCACAGGCACAATTCCGCGTCGACGTTTCAGGTATCGGCCTAAATCAGTTGCCGATTGCGCTGGCCACGTTTCGCGGCGAGGACAGTTCGCCGCAAAAAATTGCTGCGATCGTGCAGGCTGATCTTGAGCGCAGCGGGCAGTTCCGCGCCGTGGACGCAAGCGGCCTCATGCTTGACGAATTGAGCAGACCGGATGCAACGGCCTGGCGCCAGAAAGGGGCCGATTCCCTTGTGTTGGGAAGCGTGACGCGCCTCGTGGATGGTCGCTATGACGTGCGCTTCAGGTTATGGGATGTCGTCAGGGCGCAGGACCTTGGCGGCCAGAGTTACGCCGTCACACCCTCAGACTTGCGTTTGTCCGCGCACCGTATCGCTGACTTTGTTTATGAAAAGTTGACCGGAGACAAAGGGGCCTTTTCGACGCGCATTGCCTACGTTACGAAGCTGCAGCAGCGCTACCAGTTGTGGGTAGCGGACGCAGATGGCGAAAACGCCCAGTCCGCTTTGTCGAGTCCGGAACCCATTATTTCACCGGCCTGGTCACCCAGCGGGAGTCAACTTGCCTACGTCTCATTTGAATCGCGAAAGCCCGTGGTCTACACCCATGACGTAGGCAGCGGCAAGCGCCGTCTCATTGCCAATTTCAGAGGCTCCAACAGCGCTCCGGCCTGGTCGCCCGATGGCAACACGCTGGCCGTGACGCTAAGTCGCGCTGGAGGCTCGCAGTTGTACGCCATTGCTGCCGGCGGCGGTGAGCCACGGCGCCTCGCCGAGTCCGGCAGTATTGACACGGAGCCCGCCTACAGCCCCGACGGCAAGCACATCTATTTCGTCAGTGACCGGGGTGGCGCACCCCAGATTTACAGAATGCCAGCGCTTGGCGGTGCAGCCGAGAGGGTGACCTTCACCGGTAGTTACAACATTTCTCCGGCAATCAGTCCGGATGGTCGCTGGCTGGCCTACATTTCACGGGTCAGTGGTGTTTTCAAATTGCATGTGATGGACATCGCCAGCGGCACTGTGAACGCGCTGACCGATACCACGGCAGATGAGAGCCCGAGCTTTGCGCCAAATAGCCGATTGATTGTTTACGCCACGCAGCAGCAGGGTCGTGAGGTCCTCATGACAACGACACTGGACGGTAAAATCAAGGCCCGACTGACTGGGCAAAGCGGCAATATCCGGGAACCGGATTGGGGTCCGTTTCAGAAATGATTCAATTGAGAAGGGGTAATTACATGAAACGATGGTTGTTGGTTTTGTTTGCGACGGCGCTGCTGGCAGCTTGTGGCTCATCGGTGAAGCTCGATAACGTGCCGGTGGAGGACAAGTCTGGAACGCCCGTCTCATCAGAAACCGGCAGCGGCACCGGCAGTGCGGTTGAAAAGGGCAAGGTGACGTCGGTCGATATTGAAAAGTCGGGCTCGCAGGGAGCCGTACCGGCCGGCGCGAGGATTGTCTATTTCGATCTGGACAGCTTCGTTATCAAGCCGGAATTCCAGAGCCTGATTGAGACACATGCACGTTTTATCAAGGCCGACAAGTCCCGCAAGGTGGTCATCGAAGGGCATACCGACGAACGTGGC
>CAIYGK010000061.1 GCA_903925725.1 uncultured beta proteobacterium
AAAGCCTTGGACATTGCAATTATGCAGTTTGGTCGGAGTGTTAATTTTGACATGTCTGATGGCTATTTTACCTCTCTCATTAAGCCGCTTCTTCACCACTTCTCAAAAAATCAATTGATTGATTTATTAAAAGTGATTGAGTCGAACGGACAGATATACGGTAGGAGCCGAGCTGCATCGCACCACCGTCTCATTGTGAACGTGATTGATACTGCATTCGCTAGCAAGTTTGACTACTCCGTTTACCCAAAGTTTGCAGAATCAGTCGGAATTGAACTTAAGCAAATTCCAGTTGCGCAAGATGACGTGCCCTTCTGAGCATGAACCTCAATGAATCACATGTCGAAGAAGCCGCCTTGGACTGGCTCAAGGAGCTGGGCTACGCCATCGGCCACGGGCCGCGCATGGCACCCGGTGAACCGGCAGCCGAGCGGGACACCTTCGGCGACGTGATTCTGGTTGGCCGTCTACGGGATGCCATCCAGCGGCTGAACCCCGCCATCCCCGATGATGCCCACGAGGAAGTCCTGCGCAAAGTACTGCGCGTCGGCTCGCCATCTCTGAACCAGACCAACCGGGCTTTCCACGTGATGCTGCGCGACGGCGTGCCGGTGGAGTACCAGCGCCCGGATGGCAGCATCGCCGGTGACCACGTCCGGCTGATTGATTTTCACGAGGTGCAGGCCAATGACTGGCTCGCAGTGAACCAGTTCACCATCATCGAGGGACAGCACAACCGCCGCCCGGACATCGTGGTCTTTGTAAACGGCCTACCGCTCGGCGTGGTTGAGCTGAAGAATGCCGCCGACGAAGAGGCGACCATCTGGACAGCGTTCAATCAGCTTCAGACCTACAAACAGCAAATCGGCTCCCTGTTCAACTACAACGAAGTGATGGTCGTGTCCGACGGTACCAGCGCGCGTATCGGCTCACTGACGGCCAATCAGGAGTGGTTCAAGGTCTGGCGCACGATTGACGGCGAGCACGATGCCCCGGCCACGGCGCTGGAGCTGGAAGTCATGCTCAAGGGCGTATTCGCGCCGCACCGGCTCCTTGACCTGCTCCAGCACTTCATCGTGTTCGAGGAAGACACGGACAGCGATCGTCTGATCAAGATCATCGCCGGTTACCACCAGTTCCACGCTGTAAACGCTGCCGTCGAAGAAACCGTCCGGGCCAGCGGTATGGACAGTGTATACACGCTCAACGAAGGCGTGGGCAATTACTGGGCCGGGCGGATGCACACCGGCAAGCAGGGCGATCGGCGCGCAGGTGTGGTCTGGCACACCCAAGGTTCCGGCAAGAGTTTCTCCATGCTGTTCTACGCCGCCCGGATCGTGCGCCACCCGGCGATGCAGAACCCGACCATCGTGGTGTTGACCGACCGCAATGATCTGGACGACCAATTGTTCGGCCAGTTTCAGCGCTGCCATGAGATTCTCCGGCAGATGCCGGTGCAGGCTGAGTCTGTGGAACATCTTCGCACCCTGCTCAAGGTAGCCAGCGGCGGCGTGGTGTTTACAACCATCCAGAAGTTCATGCCGGAGAAAGACGATCGGATGCCCATGCTGTCCGACCGTCAAAACATCGTGGTCATCGCCGACGAAGCGCACCGCAGCCAGTACGACCTGATTGACGGTCTAGCCCGTAACCTCCGAGATGCACTGCCCAATGCATCCTTCATCGGCTTCACCGGCACGCCCATCGAGAAGACGGACGCCAACACGCGGGCCATCTTCGGCGATTATATTTCAATCTACGACATCCAGCGCGCCGTCGCCGACAAGGCCACGGTACCGATTTATTACGAAAGCCGTATCGCCAAGCTGGCGCTGAACCAGTCGGCACTGCCCAAGCTGGACGACGAGTTTGACGAGCTGACCGAGGGCGAGGAGGAGGACAAGAAGCAGAAGCTCAAGACCAAGTGGGCCGCCATCGAGGCCTTGGTCGGTGATCCCAAGCGCATCGCGCTCATTGCTGAAGACCTTGTGCAACATTACGAGCGCCGTCTGGAAGCCATGGACGGCAAGGCCATGATCGTTTGCATGAGCCGCCGCATCTGCGTCGAGCTGTACGAGGCGATTATCAAACTGCGCCCGGCATGGGCCAGCGCCAAGGACGACGACATCGAGGCAGAGAAAAAGAAGCCGTGCGCGGTCAAGATCGTCATGACCGGTTCGGCTGACGATGGCCCGGACTGGCAGCCGCACATCCGCAACAAGCAGCGGCGGCGTGAGCTGGCGAACCGGTTCAAGGACAGCAAAGATCCATTCCGCATCGTCATCGTGCGCGACATGTGGCTCACCGGCTTCGATGCGCCCTGCCTGCACACCATGTATGCCGACAAGCCGATGCGCAGCCATGGACTGATGCAGGCCATCGCCCGCGTGAACCGGGTGTTCCGCGACAAGCCCGGCGGGCTGGTGGTTGATTACCTCGGACTGGCTGATCAGTTGAAGCAGGCGCTGGCAACGTATACAGAGAGCGGTGGGAAAGGTGCGCCCAGCATTGATACGGCTCAGGCGGTCGCCTTGTTGCAGGAGAAGCACGCGGTAGCTGCCGCCATGATGCACGGGTTCAACTGGGACAAGTGGACAACAGGGACGCCAGCCCAACGACTGGGTCTGATTCCGCCGGGCCAGCAACACATTTTGGAACAGGAAAACGGCAAGCAGCGGTTCGCTCAGGTGGTCACCGACCTGTCGCGCCTGTTCGCCCTGTGCGCAGCCACGGATGCCGCCATCGAACTGCGCGACGACATCGCATTCTTTCAGGCCATCAAAGCTCAGCTGGTCAAGACGTCCGGTAAACAGCGCCCGCCAGAAGAGCTGGATGCGGCGGTGCGCCAGCTCGTTTCCGGTGCCATCATGGCCAACGAAGGGATCATCGATGTGTTCACGGCTGCCGGGCTGAAGAAGCCGGACATCTCGATCCTGTCTGACCAGTTTCTGACCGAGGTGCGCGGCCTAAAATACAAGAACGTCGCCGCCGAGCTGCTGGCCAAGCTGCTCAAGGACGAGATTAAGCTGCGGGCCGAGCGGAATCTGGTACAGGGTCGCCAGTTCAGCGAGATGCTGAAGGCAGCACTGAACGCGTACCACAACCGGGCCATCGCCACACAGGAGGTCATCGAGGAACTCATCAAGCTGGCCAAGCAGTTGAGCGCTGCCAACAAGCGGGGCGTAGATCTGGGCCTGAATGAAGATGAAGTCGCCTTCTATGATGCGCTGGCGGCCAACGAGAGCGCCGTCAAGGCGATGGGCAACGCCGAACTGAAGGTGATCGCCGCTGAGTTGGTCACACAGGTGCGGAAGAGCGTTACGATTGACTGGACGTTACGCGAAAGCGCACGGGCCAAAATCAAGGTCATGGTAAAAAGAATTCTCAAGAAGCACGGCTACCCACCGGACTTGCAGGAAGAGGCGACCAAGACAGTGCTGGCGCAGGCAGAGTTACTCTGCGCGGATTTTGTATCTGAATAGCAGGCATCCTCCGGCCATGGTAGTGCTCAAGATTGTCCAGACTAACGGCACACCACCCACACTCACCGTCCGTGAGCGCACCCAGCTTGTCCGGGCCGAGCGCACGATTTCCAAGGGGCTGAAATCGTTCTGGGAGGTCTGACAATTATCTGAAACGAAATCCATACTGCTCGCGATTAAAACCATCATCTCGGCGAGATCGATGGTTAGAATCTTCCGTTCCCGCTGAGTCTTGTGTGAAAGGTTTTTCCGCCTGCCAGAGTGAGCGCAAATCTTGCGCCCGACGAATAACGCGCTGGACAAGAACATCTTCTTTGACCGAGGCATCAGGCTCGGTAAGGTTCAACTCCGGCGGGATTTCAAGCTCTTCAAGTCGTCGAAAAACCGGCTGCATAGCCCTCTCCTCGTTACGATAGAAAACACTTCCCCGTATACGGACGAACTGCCAGCCCAACCGTTCAAGGATTGCCTGCCGATCCATGTCCTCCTGCAGTTTCTCGGGGCCGTGATCGCGCTCGCCATCGCACTCAATAGCCAGCCGCTTACCGCCGCCCACCACCACTAAATCAATCCGGTAGCCACCTACTTTAAATTGAGGAATTACGACATAGTTGGCTGCTACGAGGTTCGTTAAGACTCGCTTTTCAAAAGGTGATTCCGTTTTTTCTAGCTGTTTCTTTAATTCGCGCTGCCATGCTTCTGGATCGATGGCGTGTTCGATCAGCTTGCGTCGGTAGTCACCCGGCTTAAGATCAATCTCATGGTTTAGGCTGTGAACCACCCACATTTGGTCGCGGGCGCGGCTGGCGGCTACATTG
>CAIYGK010000062.1 GCA_903925725.1 uncultured beta proteobacterium
ATCATCCGGTCGAGCAAGCCACAATACATTGTAATTTTGGCAGGTGATCACATCTACAAGATGGACTACTCGATCCTGCTCAAGGACCATGTTGAGTGTGGGGGTGGCTGCACCGTGGCTTGCATCGAAGTTCCACGGGAGGAGGCCAGTGCTTTTGGGGTGATGGCAGTGGACGAGCAACGCCGGATCACGGCCTTTGTCGAAAAGCCGGCCAACCCGCCAGCGATGCCGGGTGATGAGGGGCGATCATTGGCCAGCATGGGTATTTATGTCTTTGACGCAGAGTACCTGTACCGACTACTCGAAGAAGACTTGCGCAACCCGAATTCTGAACACGATTTTGGCAAGAACGTCATACCGAACGCGGTTTCCGAGGGCCGGGCGCATGCGCACCCGTTTCAGATGTCCTGTGTTTCGCGCAAAAAGGATGTGACGCCTTATTGGCGTGATGTTGGCACGATAGACGCGTTTTGGTCAGCCAACCTGGATCTGGCATCGACCTCGCCGGAACTGGATATTTACGACACCGATTGGCCCCTCTGGACTTACCAACGTCAATTGCCACCGGCCAAGTTTGTACCAGACTCAAAGGGGCAGCACGGTGTGGCGGTGAATACCTTGGTATCGGGAGGCTGCATTGTTTCAGGTTCCCATGTCGCCCATGCAGTACTCTTTTCGGAGGTGCGGGTGCATTCATACTGCCGCATCGAGCGCGCCGTCATCTTGCCCGAAGTCACGATTGCACGCCACTGCCGTTTGAGCAAAGTGGTAATAGACAGAGGCTGCCAGATCCCGCAAGGAATGGTGGTCGGAGAAGACGCGGAACTGGACGCGCAACGCTTTGAGCGTACCGAGGGCGGCGTGGTCCTGATCACCCGTGAAATGCTGGCACGTCTGAAGCAAAGCGCGCAATGAAAGTCCTGCAGGTCAGCGCCGAGATTTACCCTCTGCTCAAGACCGGTGGCCTGGCGGATGTGGCCGGCGCACTGCCAGCCGCTCTGAATGCCAGGGGCTGCGACGTTCGGGTACTCTTGCCTGGCTTTGTGACCGTGCTGGCCGACATGCAGGATGTCCGAACGCTGCCCGAACTGACAGTTCCATGGGGCGAACGCGTGCTGGTTCGCTGTGCCTGGCTCGCAAGTTTGAATCTGACGGCCTACGTGATCGACGCGCCGAGCATGTATTGCCGAAACGGCGGTCCCTATGAGGATGATCAGCGTCAGCCTTACGCTGACAATGGTCGACGCTTTGCCTTGCTGGGTTTTGCCGCAGCGCAACTGGCGCTGGGGCTGGATGACCAGTGGCAACCCCAGGTCGTACACAGTCATGACTGGCATGCAGCCTTGGCGCCGGCCTATATGGCGTATTCCCGTCAGCGTCAAGCGACACGGGTTGCCGCGGTCTATACGGTTCACAACCTGGCGTACCAAGGTGTCTTTCCGCCTGAGCTCTTTCATGACTTGGGACTGCCCGGCAGCGCTTTTTCAATCGATGGGCTGGAATTTCACGGGCAGGTTTCCTTCATGAAGGCTGGTCTGTTTTATGCCGACCACATCACGACAGTCAGCCCGACTTATGCGGCGGAGATTCAGACGCAGGCACAGGGCTGCGGGCTTGATGGTCTGCTGCGTGCGCGCGCCGGGTTGCTCACCGGCATCCTGAACGGTGTCGACGACTCGGTCTGGAATCCGCAGCTTGACCCCTTGATTCCATTTCCCTTCGATGCCGACAGAATTGCTGGCAAGGCGCAGTGCAAAGCCGCCTTGCAGAAGGAACTCGGCTTGAGCTTGCAAAGCGATCTGCCCCTGTTTGGCGTGGTCAGCCGCTTGACCGAGCAGAAAGGCCTGCATCTGGTTCTGGCTGCGTTGCCGACGTTGTTTTCCCGTGGCGCACAGCTGGTTGTGCTGGGTAACGGCGAGAAGTGGCTCGAAGACGCTTTTCGAGAAGCCGCCAGCATGCACTCCCGGCAGTTGGCGGTCCGCATAGGTTATGACGAGCACTTTGCACACCGTATTTTTTCTGCCAGCGATGTGACGCTGGTACCGTCTCGCTTTGAGCCGTGCGGCCTGACCCAGATGTATGGTCTGAAATATGGAAGTCTGCCCCTTGTGCACAGCGTTGGCGGCCTGGCAGATACCGTAGTGGAGAGTGCCCCGGAACACGTTGCCGACGGACTTGCCAATGGTTTTGTCTTCCATGAATTTTCTGCTGACGCGTTCGAGCGTGCGCTCGGTCGTTCTCTGGCACTTTATGCGCGTAATACGGACTGGAATCAGGTCCGCGAGCGTGCCATGCGCCAGAAACTTGGGTGGGACCAGGCTGCAAGCGAGTATCTGGCGCTTTACCAACGCTTGCTGGCAGAGTCCGTATAATCGGCGTCATCCGAGGAGCGTTGCAGTCCACATCTGTTGGACGAGGCTCGGAGTTACCAACCGCGCTCACCCACTGTTCTGTGAGGTGAGTCTCTTCCCTGGATTCGCATGCAGGCAGTGGTCTCTCAAATTTGACTTTGGAGTGAGCCATGAGCGTCCTGAAACCCGTTGTGAATGAAGACTACAAGATTGCCGACCTGAGGCTGGCCCCCTGGGGCCGCAAGGAACTCAACATTGCACAGACCGAAATGCCGGGTCTGATGGCAATCCGGGAGGAATTTTCCAAGACCCAGCCGCTGAAAGGCGCGCGTATCACTGGTTCGCTGCATATGACGATCCAGACCGGCGTGCTGGTCGAAACCCTGCAGGCGCTGGGCGCGCAGGTGCGCTGGGCTTCGTGCAATATCTTTTCCACCCAGGATCACGCAGCGGCGGCTTTGGTAGCCGCTGGTACGCCGGTGTTTGCCTACAAGGGTGAGACCCTGGTTGACTATTGGGATTACACGCACCGCATCTTCGAATTCGGCCCGAAAGGCTCGAAGGCCGAAGGCCCCAACATGATTCTGGACGACGGCGGTGATGCGACCCTGCTGATGCACCTGGGCGCGCGCGCGGAGAAGGACATCAAGCTGCTGGCCAAGCCCGGCAGCGAAGAAGAAATTTGCCTGTTCAATGCGATCAAGGCCAAGCTCAAGGTCGATCCGACCTGGTACAGCCGCCGTCTGAAGAACATTATCGGTGTCACCGAAGAAACGACGACCGGGGTGCACCGCCTGAACGAGATGTCGGCACTGGGCACGCTGGCTCTGCGCGCCATCAACGTGAACGACTCGGTGACCAAGAGCAAGTTCGACAATCTGTACGGTTGCCGTGAATCCCTGGTGGACGGGATCAAGCGCGCCACCGATGTCATGATTGCCGGCAAAGTAGCACTGGTGGCAGGCTACGGCGATGTTGGCAAGGGCTGTGCACAGGCGCTGCGCGCGCTGTCGGCCCAGGTCTGGGTGACCGAGAT
>CAIYGK010000063.1 GCA_903925725.1 uncultured beta proteobacterium
ATGCGCTGCAATCTGACGAGAGGGGTTTTTCCAATGGAATCTTCGATGCTTGGGTAATTCATACCCCACACTGTGCCATAATTCGCGCCTGACCTCATGCCAGCCTCGGTGGTGGAATTGGTAGACGCGCTGGACTCAAAAGACACTGCGCCAACTTTTTATATCTGCTTTGGCGTTGAATTTATTGGATATATTGCTATTTTTGAAAAGACAATAGCTTGCAAAGAATTGCAAAGAATTTGGGAAGAATGCAGTTTGAAGGCGGCGCTTGGACGCCGTGTAAACTCCAGTTGTAGCTAACAACTGCACCCTGCCCGGGTGGCGAAATTGGTAGACGCGCTTGACTCAAAATCAAGTTTCGAAAGAAGTGCCGGTTCGAGTCCGGCTCCGGGCACCAGACACCGTTCACGAAATTCATCAATTTCGGCAACGACACCGACACGGTTCGTCCGCCGTCGTCCTCTCTCCCCACTATGCCGTTCACTCCGAATACGGCTTGATCGTCGTCCCGACATTTGACCGGTGCAACTGCGCCAGCTTTTCACGGGACTGCCGCATCTTCAACTGCTCCGCGTTCGTGTCGGCACTCACCTTCAACTGCTTCGCTCTGTCCTTTGCTGCCTTGGCCTGAGCCTTCATCCGTTTGACCCGTTGTTCGGCAGCGTTGCCTTGCTTGATCTCTTCCAGCGTCATATGAGCCCCCGTATATACATACTGTATTTATCGGGATGCCATGACCATTTTCAATCAACAGTATGATCACACAACTTAACTAATGAGTCACTTTGGAAATGAAACAGCGCAGGTACTGTTGGAACTAATGGGATAGATGCAACCAATTTCACGTGAAGTTATATTTCCCTTGCTGTCTGGCCTAAGCCAAACGGGCCATGGCTGCCCATCTACATATGGACCAACGTGTGTATACACCGTGGAGCTAGTAGAATCACTCAATTTTATTTTTCTCACCGCGATCTCTGGAACAGTTGCTCCGACAACTTCATGGTGATAATAAATATATCCATTATCAAAGACAAAATCCAAAGCTCCACCAAAGTATTTTCCAGAGCTGTGCTGAACTACTGGGAAGAAATCCATCGGTTTAGCGTTAAAATTTCCGGCTCCATCGTTATACATTACTCCGTTTCTTGTGGCAGCGGCCCACCCGGACGCATACACTTCAGGAATTCCACCAATAAACAGATCGGGTTTGCCATCGTTGCGTGTGTCAATTAGTTCCACTCCATAGATTCCAAAATACTGTAATGTGCCGACATCCGTATTCGCAGCCTTTGGCAGCCGAGTAAGATCCAATTGAAATGAACCATTACCAACATTGATAAGCACGAAAGGTACCGCATTTGTCACAGCAAGAGGATTGTCATAGGGACCAGTGCCTTGCCCACTTGTATTTGTCACCACAACATCGGCCAGTCCGTCACCATTCAAATCGGCCGCAGTTGCGTTATGACCATATGCAACAAACGGCAATTTGATGTTCTTGTATGTTCCATCCGGTTGACTCAAAAGTAGCCGCTGATTGTCACCAAAAGGCGGATGACCTGGATCACTTGGGTCACCATCGTATCCATGACATGCGTAAAAGACATCTGGCTTTCCATCAGCATTAAAGTCGGCCACAACTGCTTTGCGTGGGCTTATGCAGCCGGCAGTGTCACTAAGAAGCTGACTCGTGGCGTCATTCCACTTTCCAGACGCATCTTTCCGTAAAAAGTAGATACGAGACGGAGCATTGACTGGCACCGATGTATTGCTGTCCTTCCACTGTGTAAGCTGAACAACTGCCGAATACGCACCCTCTTGGAAGAAATCGGCGAACGCACCAGAGCCCCCCTGGAACCAGGGGTACGCTGATGTTGTTGGAGTTGCCTGAATACCTACGTCGATGGGCCGCGGCAAATTTGGGTCTGCTAGAAGGATCCGTTTGGCATTCTCATACGATGTGGCAAACACCTTCATCGGAACAATGCTGGCCGCCTTGGCCGTGGCACTCCCCCCAGCACCTGTGCAGGTAATCGTGTAGGTGTATTGACCACCTGCCGATTGCGTAACCGACGCGTTACCGTTTACGGGCTGTGCAGCGGGCAACGCATCGGAGCCAACACAAGATGTTGCGTCGGTCGATGCCCACGTTACAGTCACCGGCACATTGACAGCAACTTTAGCTGCCGAGAGTGAAATGTTCACCGTTGGGGCCTTCGCTGACGGTATTGGTGGGGTTGATCCGCCACCCCCACCTCCGCAACCGTCTAACGCTGCAACGGATATTGCCAGCACGAGCTTGATAAATCTCATTGCCACTCCCCATTCGCTTTGTTGGTAGGCCAGTGTAGGACCGCAGATTAGCGGTGTCGAGCTATATTTCCCATGTCACCGCGCCAGCGTCGGTCCAATCACAACGTTGCCACGACCGTACTGTGCTTCCAGCAGGGACTGTGCCGCGATCCTGTTCTGTGCATTCACATGCACCCACACGACCATCCTGCTAATGCCGCCGGATTGAGCGACACGAACACTTGCCTTATATGTGTTCATGTCGTCACCTCACTTTTTCTTCTTGGCAAAACCAGCACGCAGCGCACCACTGGCCTGCTCGATCTGTGCATCCAGTTCACCTGCTTGCACAGCGTCCCTGATGACCCCAAGCGTTGCTATCAGATCATCCATGTCAGCCACTTCAATGGCGTTCTTGCCCTTGACGATTTCAATCGGCTTTGCGCCGTAGCGAAGTGCAAGGACGGTCTTGCCCGACGGCGCAGTAAACCACCATGGTTTTACACGCGTAGCGATCTCGACCTGCTTGCGCTCCCCGGTCTCGCCATCGGTCACGAATTTCACCCGATTCTTGGCGTAAATCTCGCCAGCGTTCGCGGCTTTTGCATACGCGATCTGATGACCCAAATGCGCGGTCAGCTTGTTGCGACGCAAGACGGTCGGAGATTTTTGACCTGCTTGAACGCTCACGAGTTTAAGTTTCAGTAGTGCTGTCATTTCATTGCTCCTTTATTGATAGCAATGCAAGTATGCAGTCACTTTGACAGCAGGACAACCGGAATCTGCCATCAAAAACGCGGAATCACATAAGTAGCTGTATGGACAGCAAGACAAAAGCAGAAGTGGTAGCAATTACGGAATTTCTCCAGCAGCATAGCCACCGCATCACACATGCCGTGGTCGCGCATACACGCTACAAGACGTTTGAGCGCAGCGACTTTGGCATGCAGCGGATTGTTGAGAGGGCCAAGCAAGACTGCCGACATTTCAGGAACTGCTTGAACAAGGAATTGTTCGGGGGCAACTTATCAACGCGCAAGCCGTTGCTCTACCGACCGTTGCTGATTGCAACGCTCGAGGGGTC
>CAIYGK010000064.1 GCA_903925725.1 uncultured beta proteobacterium
ACACCATGAGTGCCACGATCAAAGCGAGCCCCGCACGACGAGCCCCACTGATGGCGATCGGCATTGCCGTATTCAGCCTGTGCGCCTGCGGCTCACTGGGTTCGTCGGCAACAGCGCCGACCTCCTACTACACCTTGAGCAAAGCCTGGTCAATCACGCAGCCGGTAGCAACGGTATCTGCACCACAGTCTTCCAGTACGCCGACATTGGTCATCAATCCACCGCATGCTGCTGCCGGTTTTGACAGTCCACGCATCATCTACCTGCGTCAGCCGTTGAAGCTTGAGTATTTCGCAAACAGTGAATGGGTCGATCCGCCGGCGCGCATGCTCGGTCCGCTGTTGCTTGCGGCCATGGAGCGCAGTGCCGCCTTTCGCGCTGTCGTACTGACTCCCGGAGCGGCGACTGGCGATTTGCGCCTTGACACGCTGATCGTGCGGCTGCAACACGAGTTTCAAAGTCAGCGGAGCCAAGTGCGTTTCACATTGCGCGCCACGCTGGTAGATGACAAGACACGGCAGGTGCTGGCCTGGCGCGAGTTTGAAGCAGTGGTGGCTGCCAGCAGCGAAGACGCTTATGGCGGCGTGCTGGCCGCCAACCAGGCCATCGAAACCGTGCTCGGTGAACTCTCGGTTTTCTGCGCGCAGGCAGTGCGCAAGTAATGTGTGACGACGCACAGACATTCGGTTGTTCGCTCTCTAATCTGGGACCACCCATTTGGTGATCCGAAACAACAGGAGTTCAATATGACTACTACCCAATCGTCGGTTCGCAATTTCACCGTCGTCGCGGTGCTCACGGCATGGTGTTCCACTGCCGCGCTGGCAGCGAGTTCCGAAGCCCTGGCTGCAGCCAGGGCGCGCTACCGCCAGGACATGGCCGACTGCAGCAGCGGACGGACAAATCAGGATTTGGCGACATGCCGCCTGGAAGCGCGCAATTCACTGGCCGATGCCCATCGTGCCAGACCCAGCGAGTCCGCTCAGCAGTACCAGCAAAATGCCCTGCAACGCTGCCAGGTACACCGTGGTGACGACCGGGTGGATTGCGAAGCGCGCATCCTGGACAACGGCAACGTGAGCGGCAGCGTCGATGGTGGTGGCCTCCTGCGCAAGAGCGTCAGGTAAGGGCGAAACTGACCTTCCCTTGTCTATCAGGTGCAACTTGACATGCTGAAGGTTCAGGCCGACAGGGCAAGCACCAATACTACGGCACTTGCCACGGACAAGGCTGCCCTGGCAGCAGATCGAACCAAGCTGGCAGCAGCAGCCAACTGCCTGAACACGACGCTCACACAACTCAAGACCGATGCACAACCAGTGCTGGCTGCCGACCAACTCGCACTGAAGAACGGTACGACGCAACTCGGTGTTGATCGAAAGGCGGTCTTCGGGTCGGTGCTCCCCACGTCTGCCGTCAGTGGACTCAAAGGAATGCGCGCTCGCTAGCGCTCACCCGACAAGGGTCAATCAACAAAGAAGTCTGGTATGAAGTGTTTGGTACCTGGCGTGACCGAATACTTTTCCAGGTCCGTGATGCCATGCTCGGCCAGCACTTCGTCGTCGATGTAGAAGTTGCCGCTGATGGAATTGTCACGGGTCAGAATCAGGTAGGCGGCGTCCGACAGGATTTCCGGTTTGCGGCACAGGGCCACATCGACACCGGGAATCATCTGCATGGCTGCGGTGGCGATGGCGGTACGCGGCCACAGGCTGTTGACACCAATGCCGTATTTCTTGAACTCGCCGGCGTGGCCCAGCGTACACATGCTCATGCCGTACTTGGCCATGCTGTAGGCCGTGTGCCCCTGGAACCAGTGCGTCTTCATCGACAACGGCGGTGACATGGTCAGCACCTGCGGGTTGCGCCCCATGGCGCCCGACTTCTTCAACTCTGCCAGGCATGCCATGGTGCACAGGTAGGTACCACGCGCGTTGATGCCGTTCATCAGATCAAAGCGCTTCATCGGTGTCGCCTCGGTATTGGTCAGGCTGATGGCGCTGGCGTTGTTGACCAGGATGTCAATACCGCCGAACGTGGCCACCGCTTGGGCAACGGCGGCAAAGACTGCCTCGTCATCGCGTATATCCACCGCCAGCGCCAAGGCCTTGCCACCCGCAGCCTCCACCTCGCTGGCAGCGCTGTAAATGGTGCCCGCCAGTTTGGGATTCGGATCCGTGGTCTTGGCAACGATGACGATGTTGGCACCGTCCGCCGCTGCACGTTTGGCAATGGCCAGACCGATGCCGCGGGAGGCACCGGTGATGAACAGGGTTTTGCCGTTCAGCGTGTTGTTGGGCTGTGCTGTGTTCATATGTTGTGTTCCTGAAACTCAAATGTTGGTTGCCAGTGTGCGCTTGCTTGTGCCCATTGATATTCAGGCACCCACTGCGTCGATGCCGAGCGCGCTGCAATCCTTTGCGCCATG
>CAIYGK010000065.1 GCA_903925725.1 uncultured beta proteobacterium
GCAATTCAATCGCTTTTTCCCGCGTGCTGTAACGACTGCAGCGTGCCTTGCCCTGATGACCGGTGCGGCGTGGGCTGTCAACCCTTTTACCGTACGTGACATCCGCATTGAGGGTCTGCAGCGGGTCGAGCCAGGAACCGTATTTGTATCGTTACCGGTTCGGGTTGGTGATATCTACAACGATGAAAAAGGTAGTTCAGCCATCCGCGCTCTTTTTGATCTCGGTCTGTTCAAGGACGTGCGGATTGAAGTCAGCGGCGACGTGTTGGTGATCCTGGTCGAGGAGCGGCCCACGATTGCTGAAGTCGACTTTGTCGGAACCAAGGAGTTCGACAAGGACGTTCTGAAGAAGGCACTGCGAGATGTCGGTCTTGCAGATGGCAGACCTTTTGACAAGGCGCAATTGGATCGGGCAGAGCAGGAACTCAAACGACAGTACATCAATCGCAGCCTTTATGCCGCCGAAGTCGTGTCCACCGTGACTCCGGCCGAGCGCAATCGTGTCAACCTGACGTTTACCGTGGTTGAAGGAGAGCCCGCAAAGATCAGTGAAATCAGAATCGTCGGCAATCAGGTGTTTGGTGAGTCAACGCTGCGCGGTCTGTTTGACCTAGACACCGGAGGCTGGCTGAGTTGGTACACGAAGTCGGATCGCTATTCCCGCGCCAAGCTCAACGCCGATATTGAAACTCTGCGCTCCTACTACTTGACACGCGGCTATATCGAGTTCAAGGTAGATTCCACACAAGTTGCCATCCTGCCGAACAAGACAGATATTGCGATCACCATCAATGTCACGGAAGGTGATCGTTTTGTCGTCAGTGGCGTCAAACTCGAAGGCAATTTCCTTGGCAAGGAAGAAGAATTCAAGTCACTGGTAACGATTCAGCCGGGTCAGGCCTACAACGCGGATGAGGTCGTCAGGACCACCAAAGCCTTTACGGACTATTTTGGAAATTTTGGTTTTGCTTTTGCACGGGTTATTGCGCGCCCTGAAATTGATCGAGCCAATAATCGTGTGGTGCTGGTCCTGCAGGCCGATCCATCGCGGCGGGCCTATGTGCGCAGAATCAACGTGGTCGGCAACAGCCGGACTCGCGACGTTGTGGTGCGTCGGGAATTTCGGCAATTTGAGGCCTCGTGGTACGACGGTGACAAGATCAGGCTGTCACGCGACCGGGTAGACCGACTGGGCTACTTCAAGGAAGTCGGCATCGAGACGCAGGAAGTGCCTGGCTCGCCAGATCAGGTGGACGTGACCATCAATGTGGTTGACAAGCCTACCGGCAGTCTAAGCCTTGGGGCCGGTTTTTCAAGCGCCGATGGCTTGGGACTTTCTTTTGGTCTGAAACAGGACAATGCCTTTGGCTCTGGCAACTCGCTGGGGGTACAGGTCAATACGAGCAAGATCAACCGCGTCATTGTGTTCAATACGACAGACCCCTACTTCACACAAGACGGCGTTTCGCGGACGATTGACCTATACCACAAATCAAGCAGTCCGTATCAGGATCAAAGTTACTATCAACTTGTGTCGACCGGCGGAAGCCTGCGCTTTGGAGTGCCGTTCACCGAGATCGATACGGTCTATTTTGGTGCCGGGGTGGAAAAGACGACTATCGTTCCGGGCACGGCATTGCCAACTTCTTACATGGCGTACGCCAATCAGTATGGCTACGACAGCATGTCGGTACCGTTTACTGCAGGCTGGGCACGTGACAGCCGGGACAGTGCTCTGTCTCCAAATTCCGGTCGTTTTCAACGCGCTTATGTGGAATGGTCGGCAGCCGGCGATGCGCGTTACCTGAGGACAACGTACCAGTATCAACAGTTTATTCCACTGAACAAGCAATTCACAGTGGCCTTCAATGGAGAGGTCGGTTGGGGAATGGCGCCCGGAGATCGTTCATTTCCGGTGTTCAAGAAGTTCTTCGGCGGTGGACTCGGATCCGTACGCGGTTTCGAACAAGGCAGCCTCGGGCCACAGGATGCAAGCGGTGTCGCATTGGGTGGCTCTAGCAAACTCAATTTGAACGTGGAATTGTTGTCGCCCTTCCCTGGATCGGGCAATGACCGGACATTGCGGATGTATGCCTTTGGCGATTTGGGTGGCGTGGCCGGCCCTGACGGGGTCAACGCGGACGCGAACAGTTTGCGGGCGTCGGTTGGTGTGGGCGTCAGCTGGATCTCTCCGATGGGGCCGTTGCGCTTGGCGTTTGCCAAACCGATCAAGAAGTTTGATGGCGATAAAATACAGAACATGCAATTTCAGATTGGGACGAATTTCTAATGAACGACTTATTACGTCAATGTGCTGCCGGTGTGGTGTTCGGTGGCTTGCTGATTCTGGCTCCGGTTCAGGCGCAAGAGTTTCGCATCGGGTTCGTCAGTACCGATCGTATTTTCAAGGAAGCGAGCACCGCCAAGGCCGCTCAAGCCAAGCTGGAACAGGAGTTTTCCAGGCGGGAAAAGGACATTGTTGATCTGGGTACGACATTGAAGTCGATGGTTGACAAGTTTGAACGTGAAGGACCTACGCTGCCAGAAGGTCAAAGGACCAGTCGGCAAAAGCAGTTACTTGATCAGGACCGTGAGTTGCAACGCAAGCGTCGGGAGTTTCAGGAAGACCTGACGTCAAGAAAAAATGAGGAATTGCAGCAGGTTTTGGAACGCGCCAACAAGGTGGTCAAACAAGTTGCCGAAGCCGAAAAATATGATCTCGTCCTGCAAGAGGCCGTTTATGTCAACCCAAAACACGACATCACGGACAAAGTCATCAAAACCTTGAATGCGGGTGGTGCCAAGTAATGCATCCTAGGCATTTATAGAGTGGGCTTGAGTCTCGGTTCGATTGTTGATGCGCTCGGCGGCGAGCTCCATGGTGACCGTGACCGGATGATTGAAGGACTGGCGACGCTGGAGACAGCCGGTTCGGGCGACTTGAGTTTTCTGAGCAATGTTCGTTACCGCAATCAGCTGGCGGGCTCACAGGCAGCTTGCGTGATTGTTGATCGGCAGATGCACGCGGCGGCAATGCTGCGCGGTGCCTGTATTGTTTCGGACGAACCCTATCTGTATTTCGCCCGCCTTACGCAACTCTGGAAACGCAATACGCAGCAGCCATCGAATTTTCTAAGGCATCCGAGTGCGGTGATAGATCCGCTGGCCACCGTGCATCCGAGTGCGCGCATAGGTCCGTTGTGCGTTATCGAAGGCGGTGCACACGTCGGAGCTAACACCGAACTCAAGTCACGCGTAACTGTGGCACAAGGGTGCATCATTGGTCAGCGGTGCCTGCTTCACCCTGGCGTTGTGATAGGCGCAGACGGATTTGGGTTTGCACCACATGCTGGAGGCTGGGAAAAGATTGAACAGTTGGGAGCGGTCAGGATTGGTGATGACGTCGAAATTGGGGCCAATACCTGTATTGATCGTGGTGCATTGCAAGATACCGTCATCGAGGACGGCGTCAAGCTCGACAACCTGATCCAGATCGGTCACAACGTGCGCATCGGCAGGAACACTGCGATGGCTGGTTGCGCAGGAGTTGCGGGTAGCGCCACCATTGGCGCCAACTGCACGATTGGTGGTGGTGCGGTAGTGCTTGGGCATCTTGTACTGGCCGACGGCGTCAATATTTCGGCGGCCACCGTGGTGACACGCTCAATCCTCAAGGCCGGACATTACACTGGCATCTTTCCGATTGACGACAATGGCGCGTGGGAAAAGAACGCGGCTTCGGTCAAGCAGTTACACGGTTTGCGAGATCGCATTCGTGTCCTGGAAGCCATTGCAAAGAAATCGACACCAAGTTAGACCAAGCATGATGGATATTCACAAGATTCTCAACAAATTGCCGCATCGCTATCCATTTTTGCTGGTCGACCGGGTTCTTGAGATTGACAAGGGCAAAAGCATCAAGGCGCTGAAAAACGTCACCATCAACGAGCCATTCTTCGAAGGGCATTTTCCAAATCGCCCGGTCATGCCCGGTGTTCTCATGCTGGAGGCTCTAGCACAAGCTTCAGCCCTGCTGTCGTTTGACGCGCTTGACGCGTCACCGGATGACAAGATGATTTATTATTTTGCCGGAATGGACGGTGTACGTTTCAGGCGTCCGGTGGAGCCAGGAGATCAGTTGATTCTGGAAGCGCAACTGTTGCGCATGAAGGCAGGTATTTTCAAGTTCAGGACGCGCGCTCTGGTCGGCAGCGACGTCGCGGTGGAAGCAGAACTCACATGCGCGATGCGCTCCATCAAGTAAGGGGTTTGGCGTGACGGCGATTCATGCAACTGCCATCATTGATCCGGGCGCCGAGCTTGACGAGTCTGTCAGTGTGGGCGCTTATACATTGATTGGTCCTCACGTCAAGGTTGGCGCCGGTACGATGGTCGGAGCGCATTGCGTGCTGGAGGGGCACACCACTATCGGGCGTGACAACCGGATCTTTCAATTTAATTCCCTGGGCGCCATTCCGCAGGACAAGAAGTACCGGGGCGAACCCTGTGGACTGCGCATTGGAGACCGCAATACGATTCGCGAGTTTTGCACGTTCAACATCGGATCTCCCGGTGATCTGGGCTTGACGAAAGTCGGCGATGACAACTGGATCATGGCCTACACCCATGTGGCCCACGACTGTCAAATCGATGACCATACCACGCTGGCCAACAACACCACATTGGGCGGGCATGTGCATTTGGGGCAGTGGGTGACGATTGGCGGCTTGACCGGCATTCACCAATTCGTGAAGGTTGGTGCCCACGCCATGGTCGGTTTTGCCAGTGCCGTAGCGCAGGATGTTCCACCCTTCATGCTGGTCGATGGAAACCCGCTTGCGGTGCGCGGCGTCAACAGCATCGGTTTGCGCCGACGCGATTTCACTGCCGAACGTGTGGCGGTGGTCAAGGCCATGCACAAGGCGCTCTACCGCGAAGACTTGACACTGCAGCTGGCGCGGGAACGAATTGCGGAGTTCCCGAAGAAGCATCCGGAATCTTTGTCAGATGTCCAAATGATGCTGTCATTCCTGGAGCAATTGTCGCCGCAGCGCGGAATAGCGCGCTGATATGAAGTTCGGCATGGTTGCCGGCGAAGCATCGGGTGATTTGCTGGCTGCCTTGTTGCTCGACGGATTGCATCGACGCTGGCCTGACTTGAGTGCAGTCGGCATTGGTGGGCCCCAAATGGCTGGTCGCGGATTTGAGGCCTGGTGGCCGCAACACAAGCTGTCGGTGCATGGCTATGGTTGGGAAGTGTTGCGTCGCTACCGCGAAATTTTCAGCATTCGGGAACAGCTCAAGGCTCGACTGCTGCGCCAGCGTCCGAACCTGTTCATCGGTGTTGATGCCCCGGATTTCAACCTCGACCTTGAGGCAGCCTTGAAAGCCAGGGACATCAAGACCGTGCACTTTGTTTCACCGTCTGTCTGGGCCTGGCGCCCTGAGCGTATCGAAAAAATCCGCCGCAGTGTTGACCACGTGCTTTGTATCTTCCCATTCGAACCCGCGTTGCTGGCGCAGCATGGCATCGCTGCCACCTATGTGGGGCATCCGCTGGCCAATGTGATTCCGATGGAGCCGGATCGCGCGGCAGCACGACGATCGTTGGGGCTGGCCGACACCGAGCAAGTGGTGGCCATACTGCCTGGTAGTCGAAAATCCGAAATAGGTCACTTGGCAGGCCGGTTCTTCCAGACTGCAGTGCGACTGCAGCAGCAGCGCCCAGCCATTCAATTTATTGTTCCTGCGGCGCCCGGCCTGAAAGCCGAAATTGAACGGGCCGCTCGCGACAATGCTCTGACACGCAATCTGCGGATCATCGAGGGGCAGGCCCACAGCGTCTTGGCGGCCTGTGACGTTACCCTCATCGCCAGCGGCACCGCTACGCTCGAGGCTGCCCTTTTCAAGCGCCCCATGGTGATCGCGTACCACATGGCCTGGTGGTCATGGCAAATCATGCGTCGCAAGAAGTTGCAGCCTTGGGTTGGGTTGCCCAATATCCTGTGCCAGGAATTTGTCGTGCCGGAATTTCTGCAGGAGGCGGCAGAACCCAAGGCGCTATCCGACGCAGTGTTGGCGTGGCTCGATGCACCCGCAAGAGTTGCCGCATTGCGGCAACGGTTCTTTCAGTTGCATGAGCAACTCCAGCGTAACACCCCTGAACTGGCTACTCATGCGATCGAGCAAGTACTTCAAAGCTGAACAAGCCTCCTTGAATTGGGACATTCCGGGTCTCGTGGCAGGCGTTGATGAGGCTGGTCGAGGACCGCTGGCCGGTCCGGTGGTGGCAGCAGCCGTGATTCTGGACGACTGTCAACCGATCAAGGGTCTGGCCGATTCCAAGACCCTGACTGCCTTGCGTCGCGAAAAACTGTTTGACGAGATTCGCGCCAGAGCCTTGTGTTGTTCGATTGCGCAGGCCAGCGTCGAGGAAATCGAACGGCTCAACATCCTGCAGGCAACCCTGCTGGCCATGCGTCGTGCTGTCGATGGTTTGCGTCTCAAGCCGGTCAAGGTTCTGGTGGATGGTAATCAGCTGCCCTTGCTTGACGTATTAGCCGAGGCGATCGTCAAAGGCGACAGTCTGGTGCCCTCAATTTCTGCAGCATCCATCCTGGCCAAAGTACAGCGTGACCGCTGGTGCCTTGAGTTCGATCGGCAGTTTCCTCAGTATGGTTTTGCCAAACATAAGGGCTACGGTACCGCGGAGCATCTTGATGCACTGCGTCTGCACGGTGCCTGTCCGCAGCATCGCAAGACCTTTCGACCAGTGGTCGAGGCCATGAGATGAGTCAGGCGCGGTTCCAACTCATCAGTTCGCGTGACAACGCTTTTTTGAAAGACCTGCGGCGCCTGTCGCAGGACAGCACCGCTTACCGCAAGCAGGGTAAGTTCTGGGTCGAGGGTGAACACTTGTGCGGCGCCGCGCTGGCACGCGGAGTCAAGCCTGTAGTGGCAATCTTTTCAGAGTCCTTTTGGTCTGCTGCGCCGACTCCATGGACGCAGGCGGCCGACAAGAATATTGTCATCACCGATACCCTGTTCGCCGACATTGGCGTTCTCGATTCACCCGCCAGCATCGGCTTTGTGTTTGAATTGCCGGCGCTTAGGGTTTTGCAACCAGAAGTTGCTTCCGTGATTCTTGATCGGGTGCAGGATGCCGGCAATGTTGGATCCATTTTGCGCAGTGCCTCGGCCTTTGGTTTTACCCAGATCATTGCCCTGAAAGGGACCGCTGCGCTGTGGAGTCCGAAAGTCTTGCGTGCGGGCATGGGTGCCCACTGGGGTTTGCAGTTGATCGAGGGCCTTGAGCCTTCACATGTATCGAACTTGGCCGTGCCCATCCTCGTGACCAGTTCGCATCATGGTGAGTACCTGCATGACGCACAGCGCGGCAGAGCACTGCGCTTGCCTTGCGCCTGGGTGCTGGGGCACGAGGGGCAGGGCGTTCGTGCTGAACTTGAAGCAATGGCCAGTCTGCACGTTCGCATTGAGCAGCCCGGTGGCGAGGAGTCTCTCAACGTCGCGGCAGCGGCAGCCATTTGCCTGCATGCCAGCGCGAGTGGCCGACTGCCACCTCAGGAGGTGCCTCGGCTATAATGGGGCGCTTCACCGCACGCTGTACGCCCAGAGTCTCCTCAAGCAAAATCCCTCAATATTGCAAGCCAAGAGTAAACGCTTGAGCACGTTTGGGCGTACCCGAAAACCCATCCGGAGAACCCAGTGCTTTTGTCTTTACAGGGAAACCATCCCCCCGCCATTCTGGCGCTAGCAGACGGCACGGTGTTTGTCGGAAATTCCATAGGAGCCGCTGGCTCCACGGTTGGCGAGCTTGTGTTCAACACGGCCATGACCGGCTACCAGGAAATTCTGACTGACCCGAGTTACTGTCAGCAAATCGTCACACTGACGTACCCGCACATAGGCAACTATGGCGTCAATCCGCAAGATGTCGAAGCTGCCAAGGTACATGCCGCAGGTTTGATCATCCGGGATTTGCCCTTGGTGGCGTCGAATTTTCGCTCTAACATGACGCTGTCACAGTACCTGATGCAGCAGAGAACGGTCGCGATCGCCAATCTGGACACACGCCAGCTTACGCGCCACCTGCGTACCCACGGCGCGCAAAACGGCTGCATCCTGACTTTGACTACGGGAGAAAGCATCACACAGTCTGCTATTGATCGGGCGCTGGCGATGGCGCAATCAGCGCCTGGCATGGCCGGAATGGATCTGGCTCGAGTTGTTTCGACAAAGCTGCCGTACGAGTGGGTACAGACTGAATGGCGGTTGGCGCATCCGCAAGCCCACGGCAAAGCCGGGTTTGGCAGCCAGTCTGACACCAGGTTCCATGTCGTAGCCTATGATTTTGGAGTCAAGTTCAATATCCTTCGTATGTTGGCTGAGCGCTCATGCCGGGTCACGGTGCTACCGGCCCAGGCAAGTGCGGCGCAAGTCCTTGCACATAGGCCGGACGGCATCTTCCTGAGTAATGGTCCAGGTGATCCACAGCCTTGTGACTACGCCATCGCAGCCGCTGCGGAACTGATAGAAACCGGCATTCCGACCTTCGGCATTTGCCTGGGTCACCAGATCATGGCGCTAGCCAGTGGCGCCAAAACGTTCAAGATGAAATTCGGTCACCATGGCGCCAACCATCCGGTCAAGGACCTCGACAGTGGGCGCGTCA
>CAIYGK010000066.1 GCA_903925725.1 uncultured beta proteobacterium
CTCGCAGACGCCCAGACTGCCGCTCTCCATTGGCAGATAGCCGTCAAGGTCGGCCAACCAGCCAATGCGCAGCTTGCTGCAATCCAGCCCGTCCAGCGGCTGCGTGAAGTCAACACCATCGGCGAGTGACAGGGGCACACGTGCATCAAAGCCCGACTGCACGGCCAGCAGCTGCGCCACGTCCTGCACCGTGCGCCCCATCGGACCTTCGGTACCCAATTGGCTGACCCACACATCGGTTGCCGGCCACATCGGCACCCTGCCCTGACTCGGGCGCAAACCAAAAACATTGTTCCAGCCCGCCGGGTTGCGCAGGCTGCCCATGAAATCCGAGCCGTCGGCCACAGGCAGCAAATGCAGCGCCAGCGCCACCGCGGCACCACCGCTGCTGCCACCGGCCGAGCGCGTAGCGTCGTAAGCGTTGCGGGTGACGCCAAAAACCTCGTTGAAGGTGTGCGAACCCAGGCCGAATTCCGGCGTGTTACTTTTGCCAACGATGATGCAGCCAGCCGCCTTCATTCGCTGCACCATCAAACCGTCCTGCTGCGGCACAAAGTTGCGCATCAGGGGTGAACCCAGCGTGGTTGCGATGCCGCTGGTGTTGGCAAGATCCTTGATTGCCTGTGGCATGCCGTGCATCCAACCCATGGACTCACCGCGCGCCAATTGCGCATCCCGCGCGTCAGCCTGCTTGAGCAGGGACCCCGGGTCCTGCAGGCTCACCAGTGCCTGGTAGCGGGGGTTGATGGCATCGACGCGCTGCAGGTAGGCCTGCATTACCTCGCGGCAGGAAATCTGCCGGGCGTGAATCGCACGCGACAGGGAGTGAGCGGAAAGTTCGGTAACGGACATAAGTTCGCCATGATAATCACGCCATGAAATTTTTGGCAATCGATGTCGGCAACACCCGACTGAAATGGGCTCTCTACCAGAACCCTCAGGCGAATGCGCCGGTGCTGGCTCAGGGCGCCGAGTTTCTTGACAACATCGACAAGCTCGCCGAAGGCGCCTGGGCCGCACTGCCGGCACCGGAGCGCATGTTGGGATGCGTCGTGGCTGGCGATGCCGTGCGACGCCGCGTGGAGGAGCAGATGGAACTCTGGGATGTATCGGCTCAATGGGTGGTTTCCAGCGTCGCAGAGGCCGGCATCAGCAATGGCTACGACTACCCGGGGCGACTCGGTGCCGACCGCTGGGTGGCAATGATTGGCGCCTGGCATTGCGCGCTGACCCAGGGACCGGCGCGACCGTTGGTGGTCGTCATGGTAGGTACCGCCGTCACAGTGGATGCGATTGACAGCGATGGCAAGTTCCTCGGTGGCCTGATCCTGCCGGGTCACGGCATCATGCTGCGTGCGCTTGAGTCGGGCACTGCCGGCCTGCACGTACCGACTGGCGATGTGCGCGAGTTTCCCACCAACACCAGCGACGCGCTGACCAGCGGTGGCACCTACGCCATCGCCGGCGCGGTCGAGCGCATGGTGCAGCACGTGCGCGGCCACTGCGGCATGGAACCCAAATGCATCATGACGGGTGGCGCCGGCTGGAAGATGGCGCCCAGCATGTCGCTGCAATTCGAACTCGTCGACAACCTGATTTTTGACGGCTTGCTGGAGATGGCAGCGCGCCGCTTTGCGGCTTGAGTCGGGCCGCCCTCGTTGCGTCTGAATCTCAGCGCTTGTTTTTGGCGGACGCAAGTCCCAATGCCTGCTCCAGGCTTTCGCACAGAGTCGTGAGCACTTCGATGCGTGAAAACATCTTGTCGTCAGAGGCCACCACGTGCCACGGCGCCAGTTCGGTCGAAGTGCGGTCTATCATGTCGGCGATGGCTCGCTCGTACTGCGGCCACTTGTCGCGGTTGCGCCAGTCATCCTCGGTAATCTTGAAATTCTTGTGCGGTGTCGCCTTGCGCTCGTTGAAGCGGCGCAACTGCTCATCCATCGTGATCGCCATCCAGAACTTGACGACCACAGCGCCTGAATCGACCAATTGCTCTTCGAAGGCGTTGATTTCGTCGAACGCACGCATCCAGTCGCTCTCACTGCAAAAACCTTCCACTCGCTCCACCAGGACCCGGCCGTACCATGAACGATCGAACAATGCTGCATGCCCATGGTGCGGCAAATGGCGCCAAAAGCGCCACAGATAAGGCTGGGCGCGCTCCTCTTCGCTGGGGGCGGCGATGGGTATGACGCGGTACTGGCGCGCGTCAAGCGCTTGCGTCACACGCCGGATCGTGCTGCCCTTGCCGGCCGCGTCCATGCCCTCGAACACCAGCACCAGCGAGCGATTGCGCATGGCGGGGTTGCGCATCAGCAGGTTCAATCGACCCTGCAAGTCCAGCAGACGGCGCTGGTAAGTCTTGAGTGGGAGGGCGCGCTTGTAGTCAAAGGAGCCGAGCAAGGTCCGCTGATCGATGGCCAGTGGCGGCACCGGCGGCGCCACGGGTGCAATCGCTGGCTGCCCCGCCAGCCGCTGACCCAGTGCGTCAAGCAGATACTGACCGGCTGTCAACGCCCGGTAAGCCGGATCGCTGCCGTCAATGACCAGCCATGGCGCTTCGCCGGTGTTGGTCTTGCGCAAGGCATGCTCGCTGACTTTGACAAACTCATCGTAATGTTTGAAACGCTGCCAGTCCTGGGGTGTCACGCGCCACGCATTGCGGGGGTCCGATTCGAGGGCCTTGAAGCGCTGGCGAGCTGCCGCCTTGGACAGATGAAACCAGAACTTCACCAGCAGCGCACCCTCGGCGACCAGCATGCGTTCAAACTCGCGGATGCTCTCCAGACGTTGGGTGAAACGCGCATTCTTCTCGTGCCCCATGACCCGCGCCACGATGGGTTCGCTGTACCACGAACTGAAAAGAATACCGATATGCCCTTTGGCCGGCAGCACCTGCCAGAAGCGCCACATGGCGGGCAGCCCGTACCGCTCCTCCGGCGCCTCGGCCAGCGCCTCCGTCCGGATGTGACGCGGATCCATCCACTCGTTGAACAGATTGACGGTTTCACCCTTGCCGGCGCCGTCGACGCCGTTGACCAGAATGATGACCGGGAATTGGGCAGACTTCAACAGCTGGTATTGCAATCCAAGCAATGCCTCGCGCAGTACCGATTCCCGCTGCTTGTATACCTTCTTGCCGATTTCGTGACCAATCTCAGCAGATTCGAACATGCTACTTTCTCAGCGGCTCAGCCCGTCAACAGCCTGGAACATTGATTGCCGCGCCTGGCTGATGATCTGCTCCTTCCAGACATCGGTGTCGGTGTAGAACGCATCCAACATCTGCTGCTTGATCTGTTTGGCCAGATCAGCCGGCGCCTCCGGATGCTTGTTCAGCCAGTGCTCGGCGCGCAAGGCCTGCGTCACTTGCGGAAACGGCAGCGTGCCGTACTCCATCGCCAGCCCGGTGTACTCCGCTTGAGGACATTCCTGATAGGCTGACATCCACATCAGGCCAGTGAGGAAAGCAGATGTCGACGACCCGTCATAAATCGAAGTCACCGGCGTCGCACCCTTGCCGCCCCACCACTCGCTGGCGCGGGCAAAAGCCGCCTTGTCATCCTTGCAGGCAAAAATGCGCTCGCCGACCCCACTGGGACCCAGGCCGGTGTGAAGGTCAATCCAGGCCAGCTTGCGTGCCGTACGACCATGATCTCGCAACACCTGCCGAATCGTCAGGTTGCTCCAGGTCGGCTCGGTGCCACCAAAAAAAAGGCCATCGGGAAACTCATGCTGTCCGCCCGACACGGCGGACTGGAAAGCGCCCGCACCGTTCTTCTCGATAAATGCAGCAATCGCTGCTGCGTTGTCAGCGTCCGGTGGCCAGCGCTCCGGCAGCAGCAGTGAATGAATGCTGCGGTAACCCAGGTTGACCGGCAGCGGCTGGCCGAAGTCATGAAAATTGCGGTTGATGTCCACGTTCTCGTGGGTGGCCCGGCGCACATGCGAAAAGCCAAAGGGGTTGAGGGCGTGCACATACAGCACCGCCACCTTCTTTGCCTGTGCGTGCTGACGCCACTCCCCGTCGTGCAAGGCAGCCACCTGAACGCCACTGCCGCAATAACCCTCTACACCATGACAGGCGCTGCTGACGATCAGCAGCCGCTCGGCGTCCGGCGCGCCGTCCAGCACCACGTCCATCGCCAGCGCTTCGCCGTCACGGCCGGCGCGCGGGTGCGCATGCGATGTCACCGGCAGATTGGCGGCCACCGCAGCGGCAAAAAACTTGCCCCGGGCTTGCGCGTAACTGGAAGAAAAGGCGTCAGGCACGTTCATCATGGCGTTACCTCCTTCAAGCTGGTGTTTTGAGCCATTCCTCGGCCAGGCGGACCCAGTAAGTGGCACCCAGTGGAATCATGTCGTCGTTGAAGTCATAACTCGGGTTGTGCAACATACAGGGGCCCTGGCCATGTCCTGCTTCCCGGTGTGTGCCGTCGCCGTTGGCAATAAAGCAGTAGCAGCCGGGCTTGGCCAGCAGCATGTAAGAGAAATCTTCGGCGCCCATGACCGGCTCCTGCGCCAATACGTTGTCGGCACCGACGATGCTCTGCATAACTTTGCGCGCAAACTCGGCCTCGGCCACGCTGTTGATGGTGGGCGGGTAGTTGCGCACAAACTCGAACTCGCAGCGCATGTCAAAAGCGGCGCAAGTGTGCTCTGCAATGCTCTTCATGCGTTCTTCTATCAGGTCCAGCACTTCCAACGAGAACGTGCGCACGGTGCCCTGCAACTCGCAGTGGTCCGGTATCACGTTGGTTGCTTCGCCAGCGTGGACCATGGTGACCGAAATCACGCCGGCATCGATCGGTTTTTTGCTGCGACTGATGATGGTCTGAAAGGCCTGCACCATCTGGCAGGCCACCGGCACCGGGTCCAGACTATTGTGCGGCGCGGCAGCGTGGCCACCCTTGCCGTAAATCGTGATCTTGAACTCGTTGCTCGATGCCATGACCGGACCACCTGCGACGGCAAACTTGCCAACCGGCGAGCCCGGCCAGTTGTGCATGCCGAAGACCGCGTCCATAGGGAACTTCTCGAACAAGCCGTACTTGATCATCTCGCGCGCACCGCCGCCGCCCTCGTCGGCCGGCTGGAATATCAGGTACACCGTGCCATCGAAGTGGCGTTCCTTGGCGAAATGCTGCGCCGCTGCCAGAAGCATGGCGGTGTGGCCGTCATGACCGCAGGCGTGCATCTTGCCGGCCTGTTTGCTGGCGTGGCCGAAGGTGTTGAACTCCTGCATAGGCAGCGCATCCATGTCAGCGCGCAAGCCTATGGCGCGCGAGGACGTGCCGTTCTTGATGATGCCAACCACCCCGGTAGTGCCCATGCCGCGATGAATCGGAATACCCCACTCGGTCAGCTTCTGCGCTACCAGATCGGCGGTGCGGGATTCCTCAAAACAGAGTTC
>CAIYGK010000067.1 GCA_903925725.1 uncultured beta proteobacterium
TTCGACCGCTGGACCTACTGGGAAAAGTTCGACTACTGGGCACCGTTCTGGGGGGTCACCATCATCGGTGTGAGCGGCCTGATCATGTGGTTGCCGGGCGTCTTCGGCGCCTTCCTGCCAGGCTGGATCTTTAACGTGGCTGCGATCTTCCATGGCGAAGAGGCGTTCCTGGCGGTGGTGTTCCTGTTCACAGTGCACTTCTTCAATAACCATTTCCGTCCGGACAAGTTCCCGCTGGAAGTGGTGATGTTTACCGGCACCTTCTCGCTCGAAGAGTTCAAGCATGACCACGGCGTAGAGTACCAGCGCTTGGTGGACAGCGGCGAGTTGGAAAAATACCTGGTTGACGCTCCGTCGCCCGGCAAGCTGGCGGCATCGAAAGTGTTGGGCTTTACACTGATCACGATCGGCCTGACGTTGCTGACGCTGGTGGCGGTAGGCTTCTTCACGAGTCACTAAAGCCGGCCTGGCCGTCTTGCGTATTTTTGAGTTGGAATCACTTCGGTGATGGAAAGGAAGAAATGGAAATAGTCAATACCGATGTCGTCATCATTGGCGCTGGAGGCGCGGGCCTGCGCGCGGCAATTGCGCTGGCCCAGACCGACCCGAAGCTGAGCGTGGCCCTGATCTCCAAGGTCTATCCGATGCGCAGCCACACCTGCGCAGCCGAGGGCGGTGCAGCCGGCGTGGTCAAGAAGGACGACAGTTTTGATCTGCACTTTGACGACACGGTGGGCGGCGGGGATTGGCTCTCGGACCAGGACTGCGTCGAGTACTTCGTGCATGAAGCGCCGAAGGAGCTGACCCAGCTCGAACACTGGGGCTGCCCCTGGAACCGCGAGGCCGATGGCTCGGTAGCGGTGCGGCCTTTTGGTGGCATGAAGAAGAAGCGCACCTGGTTTGCCGCCGACAAGTCGGGCTTTCACATTCTGCACACGCTGTTCCAGACAACGCTGCAATTCCCCTCGATCCAGCGTTTCGACGAGTACTTCGCGCTCGATCTGCTGGTCGATGACGGTCGCTGTCAGGGTGTCACGGCAATGGAAATGCGCAGTGGCATGATCAAGCAGTTCAACGCCAAGTCGGTCATCATTTGCGGCGGCGGTGCCGGACGCATGTTCCCCTTCAGTACCAACGGCGCCATCAAGACTGGCGATGGCATGGCACTGGCTTACCGTGCTGGTGTTCCGCTCAAGGACATGGAGTTTGTGCAGTACCACCCGACGGGTCTGCCCAATACAGGCAGCTTGCTGACCGAAGCCTGCCGTGGCGAAGGCGGCGTGCTGCTCAACAAGAACGGGCGGCGCTACCTGCAGGATTACGGCATGGGCCCGGAAACACCGCTGGGCAAACCACAGCTCAAGACCATGGAACTCGGCCCGCGTGACCGTGTCAGCCAGGCCTACTGGCACGAACTGCAAAAGGGCAACACCGTGACCACTCCTTGGGGCGAGTGCGTGATGCTCGACATGCGTCACCTCGGTGAGAAATACATCGACGAGCGTCTGCCTCTGGTGCGTGAGCTTGGGATTGCCTACCTCGGTGTGGACATCGTCAAGGAAGCGATTCCGATCCGCCCGGTCGTGCACTACATGATGGGTGGCATCTCCACCAACACGAAGGCCGCCACGCAGCTACCGGGCCTGTTTGCCGCTGGTGAATGCGCCTGCGTCAGCCTGAACGGTGCGAACCGCCTGGGCTCCAATTCACTGGTGGAACTGCTGGTGTTCGGCAAGAGCGCTGCGATGTCGGCGATCGCCCACATGCAAGGCCTGCCCAAGCCCAACACGGCAGCGCTGCAGGCGCGCGCCAACGAGTCGCAGGCGCGGGTTCGCGAACTTTTCTCGCGCATTGATGGCAACGAGTCGATGTCTGGCCTGCGAAAGGAAATGATGGACACGATGGAGAAGAACGCCGGCCTGTACCGCGAAGAAAATGGCCTGAAGGAAGCGGTTGCGAAGATCGCCGAACTGCGCCAGCGATACAACAAGGTGACGCTGCACGACAAGAGCAATGTCTTCAACACCGACCTGTTCCAAGTTCTTGAACTCAGCTCCATGCTCGACTGCGCTGAGGCGTTGACGGTCAGCGCCCTGGCGCGCAAGGAATCGCGCGGCGCGCACCAAAGGCTCGATTTCGTCGAGCGCGACGACAAGACCTTCCTGCGCCACAGCATGGCCTACTACCAGGGACAGCAAGCACCGCGTCTGGACTATCTGGACGTGGTCATTACGAAATCGCCTCCAGGTGTACGTGACTATTCAGGAGACCACAAATGACTGAGTTAAAAAAGCGTCTGGTCCAGTTGGAAGTGCTGCGCTACAACCCGGACACCGACAAAGAGCCGCATTTCCAGAAATATGAACTGATGTGCCCGGAGGAGTGGGTCGTGCTGGACGCGCTCAATGCCGTCAAGGAAAACATTGACCCGACCCTGAATTTCCGCTGGTCCTGCCACATGGCGGTCTGCGGCAGCTGCGGCATGATGGTCAACGGCGAGCCCAAGCTCTCGTGCCACGCCTTTTTGCGCCACTACGAGGGTGTGATCCGGGTCGAGCCCTTGGCCAACTTCCCGATCGAACGCGATCTCGTTACTGTGGCCGATGACTTCATTGACAAGCTCAAACGCGTCAAGCCCTATCTGATCCCCAAGGAAAAGAAGAGCATCGCCGAGGGTGAGTACAAGCAGACACCGGCGCAGCTGATGAAATACCGTCAGTTTTCGATGTGCATCAACTGCATGCTGTGCTACGCCGCCTGCCCTGAGTACGGCTTGCAGCCCAAGTTCATCGGTCCGGCCGCGATTGCCCTGGCGCACCGCTACAACCAGGACTCGCGCGACGGTGGGCGCGACGAGCGCCAGGAAGTCATTGCGACCAACGAAGGCGTCTGGGAGTGCTCGTTTGTTGGCGCCTGCTCCGAGGTCTGCCCGAAAGCGGTGGATCCGGCCAGCGCATTGCAGCAAGTCAAGGTTGCCAGCACCATCGACTGGTTCAAGGAACATCTGTTACCCGGAGGCGCAAAATGAGCCGCAAACCTTTTGTTCGCGAGGTCTCCAAGACCGGTTGGTACTTGAAGCATCCACGCTATATGCGCTATATGTCGCGCGAAGTCACCTGCATCCCGATTGGCGCTTTTGCACTTTTGCTGGTCTGCGCAGTCGAGCGTCTGGCCCAGGGGCAGCAAGCATGGGACTCGTTCATTGCCGCCCTCAAAGGCCCCTGGAGTTTTCTGGGCATGGCGGTGATCCTGGCTTTTGCGACCTACAACGCCACGAACTGGTTTAACGTGACGCCCAAGGCGATGCCGGTGCAAACCGGCGAGGAATTCCTGGACGGCAAGTACATTGTTGGTGCTCACTACGCGGTGTGGGCAATAGCCACGCTGGTGGTCTTGTTTTTCGCAGGAGTGCTGTAACCATGGCCAAGTCGAATAAACCCATTTTCTGGAGCCTGTTTGCTGCCGGCGGTACGCTGGCTGCCTTTTTGGCACCGGTGCTGGCGCTGCTGTTCCTGATGCTCTCGCTGGGCCACGCGCCCGATCTGCTGAGCTACGACAAACTGCACGCTTTCGCCGCCCACTGGTTTGGCAAGTTGTTCCTGATCGGCGTGATCACGCTGTTTCTGTGGCACGCCGCGCACCGTCTGCGCGTCACCATGTTTGACTTCGGGCTGCGCAAGGACTCGCTGGTAGCGATCGTTGTTTACCTGGTGGCCGGCATTGGCACCATCGTGACGGCCGCCTCGCTTCTGCGCATCTGACCGATCTGGTTTAAGATTGGCGCATGAACCCGGGCTGCCGTGGCCCGGGAGCCCCCTTTGGGGGCTTTTTTTTAAGGTTTTGTTCTTGAGCCCGAAAGAAACAGCAGGCAGCGCCAGCGCCGAGGCAAGTTTGTCACTGGTACCTGTTCCAGAGTATCTGCAGGAAACCTATTGGTGGGCCTATGTGCACCCGAATGCGGTGCGCGTGTTTGAGCGCCAATGGCTGGTGAATCTGATTTTGTGGGGCAACTTTGCCCGTCTGCGCGACGCCGCCTTGCACGAGTTGCAGGACGCTAACAACGGCAAGATCCTGCAGGTGGCCTGCGTCTATGGCGACTTCACCGAGCATGTGCTGAACCAGTTGGGGCCGCAGGGACATCTGGACGTGATCGATGTGGCGCCGGTGCAGATCAGGAACCTGCACGACAAGTTGAAGGGGCGAGGACAATGGTCGGTACTTCGACAGGACTCGACGAACATGCAGTTTGAAGACGCGAGCCGTGACGCAGTGGTCGTGTTCTTCCTGCTGCATGAGCAACCGCTTGAAGTGCGACGCAAGACCGTCGCCGAAGCACTGCGCATCACGCGTCCCGGTGGCAAACTCGTTTTTGTTGACTACCACCAGCCCACAGCGTGGAACCCGTTTCGCTACCTGATGGTGCCGATCCTCAGGACGCTGGAGCCGTTTGCCATGGACCTGTGGCGCAACGAGATAACGAGTTGGCTACCAGCCGAAGTGAAGCCGGCCAAGGTCGAGAAGCAGACCTATTTCGGCGGCCTGTACCAAAAAGTTGTGATCACTCGCTGATTCAGGCGACGCGTTCAAGCACCAACACGCCAAAAATCCGAGGCCAGCGAAAATCACCCATTTCAGGATCAGCAGGCCCCATCGCTTGTAACGGGGTTGGCCGGTGGTCGTATAGAAAAGAAACGAGACGGCAGACCCCAGCAGCAGCAGGAGAATGAGCCAGCGAAAGAGCAGCATGGTGCGTAAGACCTCGTATTACCAGGCTCGGGCCAGCTGTGCAAACCCGCTGGGTGCGAGCTTTTCATCCTCAAAAGTCACGACTTCCCAGGCATCGGTGCGTGACAGCAGTTCGCGCAGCAGGAGATTGTTCAGCGCATGGCCTGAGCGGAATGCGCTGTAACTGGCCAGCAGGGGCTTGCCAATCAGATAGAGGTCGCCCATGGCGTCGAGTATCTTGTGCTTCACAAACTCGTCGTCGTAGCGCAGTCCCTCCGCATTGAGCACCTTGTAGTCGTCCATCACAATGGCATTGTCCAGGCCGCCACCAAGCGCCAGGCCATTGGCGCGCATCATTTCAACATCCTTGGTGAAACCAAAGGTGCGTGCCCTGGCAATGTCTTTGGAGTAGGAACCGGTGCTCATGTCAAACATCACGCGCTGGCCGGTTGCGTCCACCGCCGGGTGGTCAAATTCGATCTCGAAACTAAGCTTGTAACCGTGGTAGGGCTCCAGGCGCGCCCACTTGCGCGTTGCGCCCTGGCCGTCCTGCACCTCCACCGTCTTGAGCATGCGGATGAAACGCCTGGGGGCATTCTGCAACTCGATGCCAGCACTTTGCAGCAGGAACACGAAAGAGGCAGCCGAGCCATCGAGTATCGGCACTTCTTCGGCGTTGATGTCAACGTACATATTGTCCACGCCCAGGCCGGCGCAGGCCGACATCAAGTGCTCGACCGTGTGCACTTTGGCGTTGCCGTTGGCCAGGGTCGATGCCAGCCGGGTATCGGACACGGCGGTGGCCGTGGCCACAATGTCAACCGGTTCGGGCAGGTCGACGCGCCGAAATACGATGCCGGTGTCAGGCTGCGCCGGACGCAGCGTGAGTTCGACACGCTGGCCACTGTGCAGCCCGACGCCAACGGCGCGGGTCAGGGATTTGAGAGTACGTTGCTTGAGCACAGACCGATTTTACTAATCAGCCTGTTTGCGCAGGAACGCCGGGATCTCAAAGTCGTCCATGCCGCCCGACGCCAGCGCGTCCACCTTGGCTGCAGCCTGGCTGCGGTCGCGCGTGCGCCAGACGCTCGGCGTGGCCATCGACTGGTAATCGGGTTGCGCCCCGGCGCCCGTCTGAGCGACCGGCTGCTGCACGCTGGTCGCCGTGTTAAGGCTGGGCACATGGAATCCGATGTTGTCGGTTCCGGTACGCAGCACAGCTGTTGGCACGACCGAAATGGCCGGCTTGCCGCGGCCCTGGCGCGACAGGCCGGTGGCAACCACCGTAACGCGAATCTGGTCACCCAGATCATCGTCATAAGCGGTACCGTAAATCACATGCGCATCCGGCGAAGCATAGGCCCGGATGGTGTTCATCGCCAGGCGCGATTCGCTGAGCTTGAGCGAACCCTTGGCCGCAGTGATCAGCACCAGCACGCCTTTGGCACCGGACAGGTCAATGCCTTCAAGCAGCGGGCAGGCAACAGCCTGTTCAGCGGCAATGCGGGCGCGATCAGGGCCGGCCGCAATGGCGGTGCCCATCATCGCTTTGCCAGGCTCGCCCATGACGGTGCGCACATCTTCAAAGTCAACGTTCACATGGCCCGGCACATTGATGATTTCAGCAATGCCGCCGACGGCATTCTTGAGAACATCGTTGGCGTGCGCAAACGCTTCATCCTGGGTTATGTCGTCACCCAGCACCTCAAGCAGTTTTTCGTTCAACACAACAATCAGGGAATCCACATTGGCTTCGAGTTCAGCGAGTCCGCTGTCGGCATTGCTCATGCGCCGGCCGCCTTCAAAATCAAAGGGCTTGGTGACCACGCCCACAGTCAGAATGCCCATCTCGCGTGCCACGCGGGCGATCACGGGTGCCGCACCGGTTCCGGTGCCACCACCCATGCCAGCGGTGATGAACAACATGTGCGCACCGTCGATGGCTGAGCGAATGTCGTCCAGCGCCAGTTCGGCTGCGTCGCGCCCCTTGTCGGGCATGCTGCCGGCTCCCAGGCCGCTGCTACCGAGCTGGATCGCCTTGTGCGCCGCACTGCGTCCGAGTGCCTGGGCATCGGTGTTGGCGCAAATGAATTCCACCCCCTGTACCGAGCAGCCAATCATGTGTGCGACTGCGTTGCCGCCGCCGCCACCAACACCGATCACCTTGATCTGGGTGCCTTGGTTGAACGCTACTTCTTCAATCATTTCGATGGGCATTTATTTCTCCTGAAGTTTCAAAATTGTTTACAGTTGCCGAATTGGGTTCAAATTTCTTGTTGAGATTCATGAAGGTGGATCCGTCCCTCGCCATCGCCAGTAAGGCGGCTGATAGTTCCTGAGGTGTCGTGTGGTCATTGCGAGCGCAGCGTGGCAATCCATGACGCTCAGACATCCTGGATTGCCACGTCGTTGCACTCCTCGCAATGACAGTTTTATGAAAGTGTTCATCAAAAGTTCCCGACAAACCAGTCTTTGACCTGACTGAAGGCGGTTTTCATGGAACCGTTCTTTTGCGCTACCTTGAAGCCGCGCAGCCGTGCCAGTCGAGCTTCCTCCAGCAATCCCATGACGGTCGCCGCGCGCGGTTGCGCCACCATGTCGGACAGGGCGCTGGAGTACTTCGGAACACCTCGGCGCACCGGTTTGAGAAAAATGTCTTCCCCGAGCTCGACCATGCCGGGCATGATGCAACTGCCACCCGTGAGCACGATGCCGCTGGAAAGCATTTCCTCGAAGCCGGACTCACGCATGACCTGATGCACGAGTGAAAAAATCTCTTCGACACGCGGTTCGATGACGCCAGCCAGCGCCTGGCGGCTGAGCATGCGCGGACCGCGATCGCCCAGTCCCGGCACCTCGACCTGCGCATCCGGATCCGCCAGCAGTTGCTTGGCATAACCGCTCTCAACCTTGATATCTTCAGCGTCCTTGGTCGGCGTGCGCAACGCCATCGCGATGTCGCTGGTGATCAGGTCTCCCGCAATCGGTATCACCGAAGTATGGCGAATGGCGCCGTTGGTGAAGATCGCCACGTCAGTGGTGCCGGCGCCAATATCAACCAGCGCCACACCCAGTTCACGCTCGTCTTCGGTCAGCACCGACAGGCTCGATGCCAGCGGATTGAGCATCAACTGCTCGACCTCCAGGCCGCAACGGCGCACACACTTGATGATGTTCTCGGCGGCACTCTGCGCGCCAGTCACGATGTGTACTTTCGCTTCGAGGCGAATGCCACTCATGCCGATCGGTTCCTTCACGTCCTGGCCATCGATCACAAACTCCTGCGGCTCCACCAGCAACAGGCGCTGATCCGTCGAGATATTGATGGCCCTGGCCGTTTCCAGCACCCGTGCCACATCAGCGGCACTGACCTCGCGGTCCTTGATGGCCACCATGCCACTTGAATTGATGCCCCGGATATGTGCGCCAGTGATGCCGGTGTAGACCCGGCTGATCTTGCAATCGGCCATCAGTTCGGCCTCTTTCAAGGCTTGCTGAATGCTCTGCACGGTGGCGTCAATGTTCACCACCACGCCACGCTTGAGTCCATTGCTTGGTGCAATACCCAGACCGGCGAGCTTCAGTTCACCGCCGGGTAACACCTCGGCCACGACCACCATCACTTTGGCGGTGCCAATATCCAGTCCTACGACCAGATCTTTGTATTCTTTCGCCATATATTCACCTGTTGCTTGTGTTGTCGTTGTTACCGTTACTTCTTCTGCCCACCAGTTGCCAGCGTGCTGACGCCACGCAGCCGCAAGGCATATCCGTCTTCATGCCGCAAATCGGCCGTTTCCAGTGCGTCGCTCTTGCGACCAAAGCGCGAGGTCACTTGTGTCAGCGTTCTCAGGAATCGCTCTGTGCGCGCCAGAACCTCGGGCGTTGAGCCACTGCCCAGCTCCACTACCGCCCCTTCCTCAAAGTGCGCACGCCAGCCGCCATGGGCGGTCAGCTCAAGCTGGTCAAGCGTCATGTCCATCTCTTCGAACAGCGGCTGCAAGGTTTGGAACATCAGAAGCACTTGAGGCGCCTGACCATCGGGGCCGTGCAGCCGTGGCAATGCGTCCTGCTCAACCTCGCCGAGATTGGCTTCAAATACTTCGCCGAAACTGTTGACCAGTTTGGGTTCTCCTTCAACGCCCCAGTACGCGACCGTCTTGTGCTCCTGCAGCGTGACACGCAGACGATCCGGGAACTCACGCCGCACCACCGCCTTGCGCACCCAGGGCAAGGCCTCAAAAACGAGTCGCGCCCGCTCCAGATCGATGCTGAAAAAGGTGCCACTCAGACGTGGCGTGACATTCGCGCGCAGCGTCACGGCGTTGTTGTGGCTGAGCTCGCCCGTTACTGCAATGCCGTGCAATGAAAAGGCCTGCTGGCGTGCAACCCAGAGCGACAGTGCGCTTACCAGCAGCGCAGCAAATGCCAGCAACATGACGAAGGCCATCAGATTCATCAACCTGATATCCACCGGCAGGCTCAGCTCATCGGTCATGCACCCCCCCTCGAGGCAGCGTCGGCGTAGTCAAGCGATGCTTGCTGCAGCACCTGCAGGCACAGCGCCGGATAACTGATGCCAGCCGCCTTGGCAGACATCGGCACCAGAGAGTGCCCGGTCATGCCGGGTGAGGTGTTGATCTCCAGCAGGTAGGGCTTGCGTGTGGCGGCATCAATCATCACATCGGCGCGCGCCCAGCCGCGACAACCCAGACTGCGGTAGGCCTTGAGCACCAGTTCCTGAATCTGCTCTTCTTCGCCGTCAGGCAGACCCGCCGGCACCAGATACTGCGTGGTATCGGTAAAGTATTTGTTCTGATAGTCGTAATTGCCGCCAGCCGCGATGATCCGGATCAGCGGCAGTGCGCGCGCCACGGCACCCGAGCCCAGTACGGGGATCGTCACCTCGTCACCACTGATGAACTGTTCACACAACACCTCGCTGTCGTGCTCTGCCGCCAACGCATAGGCCGCCTGACACTGTGCCAATGCAAGGACCTTGGTCAAGCCGATGGTCGAGCCTTCGCGCGCCGGTTTCACAATCATCGGACTACCCAGCTCAATGAAGGCCCGCTCGGTGGCAGCGACGCTGTCAACCTGGTGCCAACCGGGCGTCGGCAAGCCGTCAGCACGCCACAAGCGTTTGGTCATCACCTTGTCAATGGCGATGCTCGATGCCATGACGCCGGAGCCGGTGTAGGGAATACCGAGCAATTCGAGGGCACCCTGCACCGTGCCGTCTTCGCCAAAGCGGCCATGCAGGGCAATGAAGCATTGCGCGAAACTTTCGCGCTTGAGTTCCAGCAATTCGCGCTCGGCCGGATCGAAGGCATGCGCATCCACCCCTTGCGAGCGCAGGGCCTGCAGTACGCCTTGCCCCGACATCAGGGAGATTTCACGCTCCGCCGACGCGCCGCCCATCAGCACCGCGACTTTTCCTGGATCTGCATCAAGGCGCTTCATACCTTTATCTCCTCCTGCACCAAACCCGCTGAACCGGTTTGCATGGCCAGCACTTTTGCCGGCACGGCACCAATCGAACCGGCACCCATGCACAGAACCACATCAGCGTCACGAGCCTGATCAAGAATGGCCTGCGGCATGGCTGCGATGTCCTCAACGAAGTTGACCTCGACCTGCCCGGCCCGGCGCAAAGCACGCGCCAGACTGCTGCCATCGGCAGCGGCGATGGGCAACTCGCCGGCACCGTAAACCTCCGCCAGCAGTACCACGTCGGCCTGCGCCAGCACCTTGACAAAATCATCGAAACAGTCACGCGTGCGGCTGTAGCGATGCGGCTGAAACGCCAGCAGCAACCGACGTCCGGGAAAGGCGTCACGGGCGGCCGCCAGCGTCGCCGCCATCTCGGTGGGATGGTGGCCATAGTCATCGATCAGTGTGAAGTTGCCGCCATCGTTCGCCCGGACCTCGCCATAGCGCTGGAAGCGCCGACCCACACCCTTGAACTGGGCCAGTGCGCGCAGCACCGCCTGATCGTCAAGTTTGAGTTCGTGCGCCACCGCAATGGCAGCCAGTGCGTTGAGCACGTTGTGCCGACCCGGCAGATTGAGCACGACGGCCAAGTCCGCCAGTTCCGTACCGACGCGCCGTTGCACCGTGAAATGCATCTGACCGGCTAGCGCGCGCACGTCAACCGCGCGAAACTGCGCTGCTTCATTGAAGCCGTAACGCGTTACCTTGCACCCGACCTGCGGCAGGATCGAGCAGATCGCCGGGTCGTCGCTGCACACGATGGCGTTGCCGTAGAAAGGCAGGCGGTGCAGAAAATCGAGAAAGGCCTGCTTCAGGCGATCGAAGTCCTGGCCATAGGTGTCCATGTGATCGGCATCGATATTCGTCACCACCGCCAACACCGGTAACAGATTCAGGAACGATGCATCGGACTCGTCGGCCTCAACCACAATGTATTCGCCCTGACCGAGCCGCGCATTCGCTGCAGCACTGTTGAGGCGTCCTCCGATCACAAAGGTCGGGTCCAGTCCGGCTTCGCCGAGCACGCTGGCCAACAGGCTCGTGGTGGTGGTCTTGCCATGCGTGCCGGCCACCGCAATACCCTGTTTGAGCCGCATCAGTTCTGCCAGCATCAGGGCGCGCGGTACCACGGCAATACCCTGTTCGCGGGCGCTTAGCACTTCCACGTTATCGGCTGACACGGCGCTGGAGGTCACCACCACATCCGGGCCATCCAGGTTGCCGGCGGCATGCCCGACGTGGGTGCGGATGCCAAGCCCGGCGAGACGTCTGAGCGTCGCGCTGTCGCTCAGGTCTGAACCGCTAACCTGATAACCCAGATTGAAAAGGATTTCAGCAATGCCGGACATGCCAACGCCGCCAAGACCGACGAAGTGAATATGACGCACGGCGTGCCTCATGACGCCAACTCCTCGCAGGCATCGGCGATCTGATAGCCAGCGTCCAACTTCTCCAGCTTTCTGGCGGCGACCGCGCGCTCAAGCAATGCGGCTCGATCGGTTTGCTGCAACAGCCCGGCCAGGTGCTGCGGATTCATTTCTGTTTGTGGCAACAGCCAGCCAGCGCCCTGATCCACCAGGAAGCGTGCATTGCGGGTTTGATGATCGTCCACTGCAAATGGAAACGGCACAAACAGGGCGGCAGCACCGACCGCAGCGATTTCACTCACGGTGCTGGCGCCGGCACGGCAGAGCACCAGATCAGCATCGGCGAAGGCCAGCGCCGTATCATCGATGAAGGGCGTCAGTCGCGCCTGCACACCAGCTTGCGCGTAGTTGGCGCGCAAGGCTTCAATCTGCGCCGCTCCGCTTTGATGCAGAACCTCGGGTCGCGCCGCTGGCGCCATCAGCGCCAGCGCCTGCGGCACAATTTCGTTCAGCGCGCGTGCGCCCAGACTTCCACCGAGCACCAGCAGACGCAGGGGGCCGGTGCGACCGGCAAAGCGTACGGCCGGTTCCGGCACACCAATGAATGCGCTGCGCAACGGATTGCCGACCCATCGAGCCTTTGCGAGCACGTTCGGGAAGGCTGTGAAGACTCGACGCGCCACTTTGGCCAGTATCTTGTTCGCCATTCCTGCCACCGAATTCTGTTCGTGCAGAACCAGCGGCTTGCCCAGCAATACGCTCATCAGTCCGGCCGGGAAAGTGATGTAGCCACCCAGACCCAGCACGACGTCGGGCTGGACACGGCGCAACACCGCGACGCTTTGCCAGCAGGCCCGCAGCAGGCTCCAGGGCAGCGCCAACAGAGTCGCCCAGCCCTTGCCGCGCACGCCACTGAAATCAACGGCCTCAAAGGCGAAACCATGCGGCGGCACCAGGCGACTCTCCATGCTGGGTTGCGCCGCACTGCCGCTGCCGCCAAGCCAGTGCACCCGCCAGCCACGCTCACGCAAAACCTGCGCTACCGCGAGCCCTGGAAAGATGTGCCCGCCAGTTCCCCCCGCCATAACCAGAGCAACCCTGACGCTCATACGCGACCTCCGCGCATCATCAGGCGGTTTTCGAAGTCGATGCGCAGCACCACGGCGACGGCCACCAGGTTGACCAGAATGGCGGAGCCACCGTAACTCATGAGCGGCAGGGTCAGGCCCTTTGTCGGCAGGGCGCCCAGGTTCACACCCATGTTGATGAAGGCCTGAAAGCCCATCCAGATACCCACGCCCTGTGCCACCAGACCGGCAAAGACGCGGTCCAGCGCAATGGCCTGGCGCCCGATGTGCATCATGCGTCGTGTCAACCACAGAAACAGGCCAATCACGCAGACCACGCCGACCAGACCGAACTCTTCGCCAATCACCGCCAGCAGGAAGTCGGTATGCGCTTCGGGCAACCAGTGAAGTTTTTCGACACTGCCGCCCAGTCCGACTCCGAAAATTTCACCCCGCCCAATGGCAATCAGGGAGTGCGTGAGTTGATAGCCTTTGGCCAGCGCGTTCTTCTCGCTCCAGGGGTCAAGGTAGGCAAAGATGCGCTCACGCCGCCACTCGCTCATGGCAATCATCAGTCCAAAGGCCACAACCAGCACCGTGGCAATGAGAAAGAACATGCGGGCGTTGACACCACCCAGGAACAGGATGCCCATCGCAATCACGGCTATCACCATGAAGGCACCCATGTCGGGTTCGGCCAGCAGCAGCATGCCTACCACCGCCACAGCGACGCTCATTGGGGCCACGGCGCGGAAAAAGTGCTCCTTGACTTCCATTTTTCGAACCATGTAATCCGCCGCGTACAGCAGTACGGCAAACTTGGCCAGCTCAGACGGCTGGAAACCGAAGGGGCCGAGCGCGATCCAGCGCCGCGCGCCGTAAACGACCTTGCCAACGTAGGGAATCAGCACGGCGATCAGGAACACGAGCGAGACAACGAACAGCCATGGCGCCGCTTTCTCCCAGGTTGCTACCGGTACCTGGAAGGCCAGCACGGCGGCCACAAAAGACATCAGCAGCCACAGCACGTGGCGTGTCAGGAAGTAGGTATGGGTGTACTTGGCAAAGCGCGGATTCTCGGGCATCGCAATCGAGGCCGAGTAGACCATTACCAGACCCCAGACCAGCAGTACCAGCGTCACCCAGAGCAGCGGCTGGTCAAAGCTCACCACCCGCGTCGGCGTGGTGTCCAGGCGCGAACTGATGGTGCTCACTGAACTCCCTCCAGCACGGCGCCAGCGGCACTGGCAGTGTCTGCCACTGCAGCCACAAAAGCGCGGGCACGATGCACGTAGTTGTCAAACATATCAAAGCTGGCGCAAGCCGGTGACAGCAGCACCGCATCGCCCGGCTTTGCAAGCGCGCTGGCCTGCGTGACGGCCTCCTCCATCGTGTTGGCGTCCACCAGCGTCACTCCGGTGGTAGCCAGCACCTCACGAATTTGCGCCGCAGCACGCCCGATCAGCACAACGGCGCGCGCGTGACGCGCTACCGCTTGTGCCAGTGGAGTGAAATCCTGAGCCTTGCCCTCGCCGCCCAGAATGGCGACCAGGCGCCGCTCCAGACCCAGGCCGGACAAGGCCGCCACAGTGGCACCCACATTGGTGCCTTTGCTGTCATCAAAGTATTCCACTTCGTTGATGATCGCCACCGACTCCAGCCGATGCGGTTCACCCCGGTATTCGCGCAGCCCAAACAGCATCGGGCCTAGCGCACAACCAGCCGACTGACTCAGCGCCAGCGCCGCCAGGGCGTTCAGAGCGTTGTGGCGCCCGCGGATACGCAGGGCGTCTACCGGCATCAGACGCTGGATATGCAATTCTTCCGGGCTGCCCTTGCGCTTGCGCAGGGTTTCGTCAGCCTCCAGAGCGCGCACCAGCCAGTGCATGCCGTTGATCTCCTGCATGCCAAAATCGCCGGGGCGGGTTGGAAGGTCTGTGCCAAACGTGACGTAACACCGGTACTGCGGCTTTTGCAGTTTGACCTTGACCGGCTCTGCGCCCCTCGCCCCCACGCTTGCCATTGCATGTGCTGCGCTGCCCCCCGAGGGGGCCTTCACACCTTGGGGCGGCCCGGCGGGGCTCAATAGCTCCATCACCGCAGGATCATCGCGATTGAGTACCAGCAGCGCATGCTGACCAAAGATGCGTGCCTTGGCGCGGCTGTAGGCCGGCATCGAGCCATGCCAGTCAAGGTGGTCCTGCGTGATATTGAGCAGCGCCGCCGCGCTGGGCTCGAAAGCGGAAGCTGCATCAAGCTGAAAACTTGACAACTCCAGCACCCACACTTCGGGCAGGGCATCGGCGTCGAGCCGCTCGGACAGCGTGTCAAGCAGCGTCGGTCCAACATTGCCGGCCATCGCCACCGTCTTGCCGGCGCGCTCCACCAACTGGCTGGCGAGGGTTGTCACGGTCGTCTTGCCGTTGGTACCGGTCACCGCCAGCACTTTGGGGGCGTAGCCGCGCCCGGCGCACAGGTCTGTCAGGGCCTGTGAAAACAGTTGCAACTCACCCGCCACCGGCAGTCCGATCGCCCGCGCCGCGTCCGACACCGCCGCACATTCCAGCGGCGTCAAGCCCGGACTGACATAGACCGCCCTGACATCGCTGCCTTCAACCAGTGCAGCGCCAAAGGAACCGTGAACAAAGCGGGCTGCCGGCCACTCCTGCTGCAACACGGCGAGCTGCGGCGGCTCGGCGCGCGTGTCTGCCACGGTCACAAGCGCGCCAGACCTCGCACACCAGCGCGCCATCGCCAGACCGGACGTACCCAGGCCCAGGATCAGAACGTGTTGCCCGTGCAGTGAGGACGGCGTGCCGGTCATTCTGTTATCTCAGCTTCAGGGTTGAAAGACCAACCAGGCACAGCAGCATCGTGATGATCCAGAAGCGCACGACCACTTGGGTCTCCTGCCAGCCACTCTTCTCGAAGTGATGGTGCAGCGGCGCCATCTTCAGGATGCGGCGACCCTCACCGTACTTCTTCCGGGTGAACTTGAACCAGCTGACCTGCAACATGACCGACAGCGCCTCGACCACAAAGATACCGCCCATGATCGCAAGCACGATTTCCTGGCGCACGATCACGGCAATGGTGCCGAGCGCCGCACCGAGCGCCAACGCGCCGACGTCGCCCATGAAGACCTGAGCCGGGTGCGTGTTGAACCACAGGAAGGCCAGGCCCGCGCCCGCCATCGCTGAAGTGAAAATCAGCGTTTCGCCGGAACCCGGGATGTAAGGGAAGAACAGGTACTTGGAGTAGACCGAACTTCCCGTAACGTAGGCAAAGATGCCAAGACAGGCGCCAACCATCACAACCGGCATGATGGCCAGACCGTCCAGACCATCCGTCAGATTCACAGCATTGCTGGAGCCTACGATCACCAGGTAAGTCAGGATGACAAAACCCAACACGCCCAGCGGGTAGCTGATTTCCTTGAAAAAGGGCAGCAGCAGACCGGCCTTGGGCGGCAGGTTCAGGTCAAAGCCCGATTGCACCCACTTGAAAAAGAGCTCCAGCACCCGCCAGTTGGAGTTCTCCGAGATGCTGAACACCAGATACAAGGCCGCGAGCAGACCAATCACCGACTGCCAGAAATACTTTTCCCTGGAACTCATGCCCTCCGGGTTCTTGTCAACCACCTTGCGCCAGTCGTCAGTCCAGCCGATGGCGCCAAAACCGAGTGTGACGAGCAGGACAATCCAGACAAAGCGGTTGCTCAGATCGGCCCACAAAAGCGTGGAGATGGCGATACACAACAGGATCAGCGCACCGCCCATGGTCGGCGTGCCGCTCTTGACCAGATGCGAGGCCATGCCGTAGCCGCGAATCGGCTGCCCAATCTTCAGTTCTGTCAGGCGACGAATGACAAACGGACCGGCCAGCAGGCCGATCAGCAGCGCTGTCAGCGCTGCCATGACGGCGCGAAAAGTCAGGTACTGGAAGACCCTGAAGTGAGCAAATTCAGGCGACAACGATTGCAGCCATTGAGCCAGACTCAGCAGCATGGTGCGCTCCTCAGCTTGCGTTCAGACAGCATGTGCCTTTTCCTTATCCTTGTAAGCATGATCGGCAAGTGCCGCAACCACGCGTTCCATTTTCATGAAGCGCGAGCCCTTGACCAGAACGCTGCCGATCTGCCCCACCTGTGCCAGCACCTCCCGCTGCAGCGATTCCATATCGCCGAAGTGGCGGCCGCCAGCGGCCTGAGACAGTTCACCCAAAGTGAACACGGCGTCTACACCCAGGCTGCGCGCCAGGGCACCCGCTTCAGCATGAAAGGCTGCACCCTGATTGCCGACTTCACCCATGTCCCCGAGCACCAGCAAGCGCGGGCCTGGCAGGCCCGTCAGCACTTCGATGGCAGCTCGCACTGAATCCGGATTGGCGTTGTAGCTGTCGTCAACCAGAGTGATCAGGTGGCCACCATAGTTCAGCCTTTGCACGCGGGAGCGACCCTTCACTGGCTCGAATGCCTCCAGGCCCTGCGCCATCGCCGTCAGGCTGACACCTGTGGCCATAGAACAAGCCACCGCTGCAAGTGAGTTCTTCACGTTGTGCACTCCTGCAATGCGCAGGCGGTACTGAAGCGCACCTGCCGGTGTGGCCAGCGTCACCTGCCACGCCTCGCCCGACCAGGTCGCCGCCGTGCAGCGAACATCGGCCATCGCCCCGGCCTCCATGCTGAATTGCAATACTGCGCGTGGGCCAGCCTTCGTTCGCCAAAGCTCGGTGTAGGCGTCGTCCGACGGAAATACGGCCGTACCCTGGTCCGGCAGAGCGTCGATGACCGAGCCGTTTTCCTGCGCCACGGCGGCCACTGTGGTCATGAATTCCAAGTGTTCGCGCTGCGCATTGTTGACCAGCGCCACGGTCGGCTTGACCACGCCCGCCAGGCCAGCAATCTCGCCCGGATGATTCATGCCGAGTTCGAACACGGCGAGTTCGTGATGGCGTCGCAGGCGTAACACGCTCAGCGGCACACCGATCGCGTTGTTGAGATTGCCCTGCGTGGCCAGGCAGGCGCCGGGCTTGAAGGCACGCAGGATGGCGGCAATCATCTGAGTCACCGTTGTCTTGCCATTGCTGCCGGTTACTGCGACCACCGGGAGCGTGAACTGCTCTCGCCACTTCGTTGCCAGCAGAGTCAGGGCCCGCTGCGCATCAGCTACGACCAATCCTGGCAGACCGGCCGCAAGCAGCCGCTCATCCGCCTCGCCTTGGCACAGCGCTGCAACCGCTCCCCTGGCCTTGGCCTCAAGCAGGAAATCGTTGGCGTCAAAGCGCTCTCCACGCAGCGCCACGAAGAGGTCGCCCGGCTCGAGGGTGCGGGTGTCGCTGTGAACACGCAGGAAGCCCACTGAAGCGGCGTTGGCTTGGTCACCGACCAGGCGCGCCGCCCCAAGCCACTGCCGTGCCTGCAGGAGCTTGAGCATTTCAGCCATGCATCACCTCCCCCGCGGTCCGTTGCACAGGCGGCTGGCTCTGAAGTCGGCGTACCTGTTCGAGATCGGAAAACGGCAAGCGTTGACCCGCGACCTCCTGGTATTGCTCATGCCCTTTGCCCGCGAGCAAAACGACATCGTCCGGACCCGCCTGTGCCAGCGTAAGGGCGATGGCCTGCGCACGGTCGGGTTCGACGATCAGGCTCTGCTGAGCGGTCAATCCAAGCAGGATCTGGCTGATGATGGCTTCCGGTTTTTCGTTGCGCGGGTTGTCGCTGGTCAGCACCACCTGATCAGCGTAGCGCGCGGCCACGGCGCCCATCAGCGGCCGCTTGGTGGCGTCACGATCACCTCCGCAACCGAAGACGCACCAGAGCTGCCCACCGCGCTGGCGACTCAGCGGCCTCAACGCCAACAGCGCCTGGCTCAGGGCATCGGGCGTGTGGGCGTAGTCCACCGCCACCAGCGTCTGTCCGGGTTGCCCGGAAAATTCCATGCGCCCAGGCACCGGTGTCAGATCGGCGCAGGCCTGCACGGCTGCCGCCAGTGGCACACCGATGGAGCGCATCGCGGCCAGCACACCAAGCAGGTTCGAAACGTTGTACAGGCCGATCAAGCCGGTTTGCAGCAGATGGCCTTGTGATGGGTCGTCAGCGCCATGCTCACGCACGGTAAAGCGCAGACCCTGCGGCTCGTGGCTGACATCACAAGCCCGCAGCCTCGCTGGGCCGACGCATGACACGCTCCAGACGTCAAGCGCATGGGCGTCCAGCGTGCTGAGCAATTCCAGACCCTTGGGATCATCGACATTAACGACCGCTGCGCGCAAGCCGGGCCATGCAAAGAGCTCATTTTTGGCCTGCCAATAGGCTTCCATGCCACCGTGGTAATCGAGATGGTCTTGCGTGAAATTGGTAAAGAGCGCGCTGTGAATCTGGCAGCCCTGCAGGCGCTGCTCGACCAGGCCGATCGAGGACGCTTCAATGGCGCAGGCCACGACGCCGCTATCGACAAAGTCACGCAGTGTTCTTTGCAGCAGGACCGGATCGGGCGTCGTCAAGCCCGTGCTCTGCACTGCGGGCGGACGGCCCACACCCAGAGTACCGACCATGGCGCAAGGCATTGGCGTCACCTGCTTCAGATTGGACAAGGCCTGGGCCAGCCACCAGACGCTGGAGGTCTTGCCGTTGGTGCCGGTCACCGCCAGCAGCTTCAAATGCTGTGACGGGTGATTGAAATAGGCCGCAGCAATCGGGCCACTGGCGGCCTTGAGCCCGCCATAACTTGCCACGCGCTGGTCGCTGAAGCCAAAGGTCTCAACGCCGAGTTTCTCAACCAGGCACGCCGCCGCGCCGTCTGCCAGCGCCGACGCCACATGCTGGCGAGCATCACTGGCGGAGCCCGGCCAGGCGATGAAACCGTCGCCCGCAGACAGCTTGCGGCTGTCGCTTTGCAGCGTGCCGCTGATCTGCTCTTGCAGCCAGCGGGCGGCATCGGATGGGGTTGAGAAGTCAAGCATCAAAAGCTCTCTTCTTCCGACTTGGCGATGATCTGGGGCTTGACTGCCATGTCAGGTGCAACGCCCATCATGCGCAAGGTCTGCTGAACCACTTCGCTGAACACCGGAGCAGCCACGGCACCTCCGTAATATTGCCCGGCGCTGGGTTCGTCGATCATGACGGCAACAATGACACGCGGCTTTTCCACTGGCGCCAGACCGACAAACCAGCCCCGGTATTTGCGATTGCCCGCGCTGCCGTAGCCCTTGCCAAACTGCTTGTAGGCGGTACCTGATTTGCCGCCAACCGAATAGCCGATGGTTTGCGCTCTCTGCCCGGTGCCACCCGGACCGGCCGCCAGTTGCAGCATCTTGCGAACCTGCCCTGCAGTGCGCACCGACATCACCTGCACCCCCAGCGCCGGCTCAGCGCTCTTCTGCATGGTGACCGGGATGATCAGGCCGTCGTTCGAAAAGACGGTATAGGAGCGCGCCATCTGGAACAACGAAGCGGACAAACCGTAGCCATACGACATGGTGGCCTGTTCGATCGGTCGCCAGGTCTTGTAGGGACGCAGTTTTCCTGACACGGCGCCTGGAAATGTGATCTGCGGCTTCTGGCCGAAGCCCGCACTCGAGAACATCTCCCACATTTCGCGCGCTGGCATCTGCATCGCGATTTTGGCGGTGCCAATGTTGCTTGACTTCTGGATCACGCCTTCGACCGTCAGCACACCATTCGGGTGTGAATCGGAAATTGTTGATCCGGTTATGGTCAATTTTCCATTACCCGTATCGATCAAGGTCTGCGGCGTGACGCGTCCGGTTTCCAGACCCAGCCCGATCGTAAAAGGCTTCATCACCGAGCCAGGCTCAAAAGTATCAGTGAGTGCCCGGTTGCGCAGTTGTTCGCCACTCAGATTCTGCCGCTTGCCCGGTACATAGCTCGGGTAATTGGCCAGCGCCAGGACTTCACCAGTGATGACATCGAGCACCACCACGCTGCCAGCCTTGGCCTTGTTGAGAAGCACGGCGTCGCGCAGCTTTTGATAGGCAAAGAATTGCACCTTGCTGTCCACGCTGAGTTGCAGGTCAGGACCGTCTACCGGCGCAATCTGCTCTCCCACATCCTCCACGACGCGACCCAGCCGGTCCTTGATAACACGGCGGGACCCGCTGCGACCGGACAGTTCCTTGTTGAAGGCGAGCTCGACACCCTCCTGGCCGATGTCCTCGACATTGGTGAACCCGACCACATGGGCGGCAGCCTCACCTTCCGGATACTGGCGCTTGTATTCCTTGCGCTGATAGACACCCTTGAGCTTCAGCGACACGATCTCCTGCGCCACAGACTCATCGACCTGACGCTTGAGCCAGACAAAGGTCTTGTCCTCATTTTCCAGACGCCTGGAAAGTTCAGCCACAGACATCTCCAGCAGTTTGGCCAGCTTGTGCAATTGATCAGGGTCGCGCTCAATGTCTTCCGGAATCGCCCAGATGCTGGGTGCGGGCACGCTGGAAGCCAGGATCACGCCGTTCCGATCCAGAATACGGCCTCGATTTGCTGGCAATTCCAGCGTCCGGGCGAAACGCACTTCACCCTGCTTTTGAAAGAAGTCGTTCGCATAAACCTGGATATAGGCGGCTCGCGCCGCCAGTGCAACAAAACCCAGCGCGATAGCAGCAACGATGAACTTGCTGCGCCAGACCGGCGTCTTGCTGGCCAGCAAGGGGCTTGAGGTGTAGACGACGCTGCGACTCATTGGATCCGCCCCGCTAGCGCCGAACTGCGTTGCGCTGAAGCCGGATCGCCAGCATGCGACGCAGCCGACGCCGCGCTCGCATAAGTTGCATAGTGCGTGATGGCCGGCGTGACGGTGCGCATCTGCAACTGTTCTTTCGCCAGCTTTTCGACCCGCAAAGGTGCTGACTGCGCACGCCTTTCCACTTGCAGGCGTTCGTTATCGGTCTCGATGTTGCGCGCCTGCGAGCGAGCCCGGTCGAGCTCGGAATAGAGTTGGCGCGATTCGTACTGCACGCTGACCAGATAGAGGGCACTGGCCAGCACTGCCAGCAACAGGAAGAACGCAAACCGTGTCATGCTGCAGTCCTTTGTGCCACACGCATGATGGCGCTGCGCGCTCGCGGATTCGCAGCCAGTTCTGCTGCACCAGGCTTGATGCGGTGCAAGGCCTTCAAGCGCATCACTCTGGCTGGCGCAAAAGGGGCACGCCTGTCATATTCATCACGTGAATGTCCTGCAATGAACTGTTTGACGATGCGGTCTTCAAGCGAATGAAAGCTGATCACGACCAGTCGACCGCCAGCCTGCAGGACATCCAGACTGGCGGCTAGGGCCTGTTGCAACTCCTCAAGCTCGGCGTTGATGAAAATCCGAAAAGCCTGAAATGTGCGCGTTGCAGGGTTCTGGCCCGGCTCGCGGGTTTTGACTGTGTCCGCCACGAGTTGGGCCAACTCGGTAGTGCTTGAAATTGCGCCCCGCTCCTGTCGGCGAGCAACAATCGCCTTTGCAATCGAGCCAGCAAACCGTTCTTCGCCGTAGTCACGTATCACCTCCGCAATTTTTTCAAGCTCTGCTGTCTGCAGCCACTGCGCCACACTGATCCCCCTCGTGCTGTCCATGCGCATGTCCAGCGGACCTTCAAACCTGAAGCTAAAACCCCGCAATGGGTTGTCAATCTGGGGTGAACTGATTCCCAGGTCAA
>CAIYGK010000068.1 GCA_903925725.1 uncultured beta proteobacterium
ACGCTGCAAACCGGCGACCGCAGGCCGACATCTTTGCATGCCCAACTTCAAAGATTCAGCTTGCCTTACTTCTACACCGGCCACTTGTCATAAAGGCGCACTGCAAACTGCTCACCCCAGAGCTCGATCATTGCAGCTGTCCCTGCGTGCGCCTGATTGGCAGCAGCGCCCCGCACATAGCCCAGCGCCACACAGGCACCGGCGCGCGGGCTCCAGCCAACCGATGAGATCTCGCCCATCGACTCGCCCTGCAGCAGGATCGCTTCACCACCCCAGGCATAGACGTCCGACGAATCAAGCACCAGCGTTACGAGCTTCTTGCGCAGCGGCTTGTCCCTGGCAGCAAGCAATGCTGCTTTGCCTATGAACTCCGTGGCTTTATCGAGCTTCACGGCATAGGCCAGACCTGCCTCCCACGGTGTCTCATCGGGGCTCAGCTCGGCGCCCCAGGCACGCCGCCCCTGTTCAATGCGCAGCGCGTCCAGCGCGTAGTAGCCGGCATCCCGCAAGCCCAGATCGGCACCCGCCGCCATCAGCGCCAGATAGACATGGCGCGCCATTTCCACCGGCACATACAACTCGAAGCCAGGGCCGCCGACGTAACTCATACGTGCTGCGCGCACACGGGCAAAGCCGATTTCAATCAATTTGGTGCAAGAGAACTTCAAGCCCTCGGGTGACAGGTCGTCCGGGCTGACACGCGCCAGCAGTTCGCGCGCTTTCGGCCCCATCACTGACAGCACGCAGTACAGCGCCGTCACATCGGTCAGCACGGCATGTTCTTCTGCGCCAATGTGGCGGCTGATCCAATCGAAGTCGCGCACCGTCTGCGCCGAGCCAGTGATGATCAGGAAGTTGTCTCCCATGCTGGTCGGCTGGTGGCGGATGATGGTCAGATCGCTCTCGAAGCCGCCGCGTTCATTGAGCATGGCGGTGTAAACCATTTTGTTGACCGGCACATCGATCTCGTTGGAGCACAGGCGTTGCAAAACGGCCAGCGCGTCGCGCCCCTGCAGCAACAGCTTGGAAAACGAGGTCTGGTCGTACAGGGCAACGGCCTCGCGGGTGGCGCGCTGCTCGTCGATCATCCAGGGCAACCAGCCCGGTTTGCCCAGTGTGTATTCCGGCCTGGGCTGCTGGTTCTGACAGAAATAGTTGACTCTCTCCCAGCCATTTTTGGCACCGAACTCGGCGCCCTTTGTAGTCAGCATGTCATACAGGGGAGACGTGCGCAGCGGCCGCGCTGTCTCCAGTTCCTGCCGCGGCCAACGCATCGCGTAATGCAGACCCAGCGTCTCTCCGGTGCGCTCGGACAGCGCCTTGCGGTTCGCAGTAAAGGCGCCAAAGCGGCGGATGTCCACATCCCACAGATCGGTGCTGGGCTCGCCGCCGATGATCCACTCGGCCATCAGGCGACCGGCGCCACCGCTGTTGGCGATGCCGGCCGAATTGAAGCCGGCGCAAACGAAATAGTTGCGCAGTTCCGGCGCTTCGCCGAGGATGAAATTGCCGTCCGGTGTGAAGCTCTCGGGGCC
>CAIYGK010000069.1 GCA_903925725.1 uncultured beta proteobacterium
GGAGTGGCTCTCCGACCCACCATCAGCATCGCGGACGAACTCCCGCCGATTGACCTGAAGGCCATGGTCCCAACAGCGTTTGATAGCTGGCGGGAGGATGTCAACGTATCTGCCCAAATCATTGACCCTCAACAAAAGCAAATGCTGGACAAGATCTACGACAAAACACTCTCACGCACGTATGTCAATGGCCAAGGCTATCGCATCATGTTGTCCATTGCCTACGGCAAAAACCAGAGCGGTGCGCTGCAATTGCATAAACCAGAAACCTGCTACCCGGCGCAGGGTTTTTCCTTGCTGAGCACTCAAGCCGGCACACTCGAACTGTTAGGCAGACCGATAGCCGCATTCCGGTTGGCAACCTCATTGGGTCAACGGTTTGAACCGATTACGTATTGGACAGTTGTGGGGGACCACATCACCTCATCAATGATGGACAAAAGACTCGCAGAAGTGCGTTACACGATGCGCGGCCGAATTCCGGATGGAATGCTGGTGCGAATATCATCTATCGACAAGAGCACAGACAATGCATACCTAATGCAAAGCCAGTTTGCCAGTGAGATGATTAAGGCAATATCGCCGGAATATCGCAAGCGGTTTGCGGGTGACCCTAAATCAGATTGAATATTTGTCGACTCCGTTGTGGAAGAATTGCCTTCATCACAGGCGCTGCCAACCCAACAGGTGCTTACCAATCTACCTTTTTAGAAAACTACCGGCTTTGAGCAGGGCCTGATGTCCAACTCGTCTAACCCGGATTACACACAGCAATAGCCCCTTCAGATGCCTCGATCAAATGATCTATTAGACAAGTCGATTCGCGCAGCAGGATGGGGCTACCTAGGTTCGATCGTGCGACTGGTTGTTCAGATTCTGGCACAGATCGTTTTGGCGCGACTACTCGGACCGAATGACTATGGCTTGTTCGCGATTGGAGTAATCTTGGTGTCGCTTACGTTTCTTTTTTCTGATGTTGCCTCGTCAGCATTGATACAGATGAAAACAGTCAATGAGCGCCAATTACGTTTCGCTCTATTTTGTCAGTTGTCGGCTGGACTGCTTGCCACAGTGGTGCTGGTCGGGCTTGCCCACCCGCTCTCCTTAGCCATGGACCAACCCAGAAGCGAAGCCGTAATTTATGCCTTGGCACCGGTGTGTTTTCTCAATGGTCTGGGTGGCGTCGCCCTAGCGCAATTGCGGCGTGGTTTGTCGTATGGCGTCATACAGTTTGCACAGACAGTGGGCTACTTCGTGGGCTACATCCTGGTCGCCATCCCGTTAGCAGTATGGTTTGAGGCAGGCGTTTGGGCGTTGGTCTCGGCCTGGATAGTGCAGGCCACCCTCACGTCGATGCTGTACTTGCGCAATGCGCCACACTCACTGCTACCATCACTTTCATGTCCTGATTCAAAGAAGATGATTGCATTCGGGGTCGCGGCCATCGTGGCAAATTTTTCCAACTGGGCACTGTCAAATGTGGACAGGCTGATCGTCGCAAAGTTTTCTCCGCTCGCGGATACTGGCCTTTACACCACCAGTATGAACTTGCTAAGCACCCCACTCGCGCAAATTCTTGGAACCTTCCAATCAGTTACTTTTTCCGCATCTGCACGACTGGATGGCGAAATAGATGAAAAACTATTTCTTCCGCTTTTGGGTGTTGTTTCACTAATTACCTGCAGTATTTACGGCTTTGCCTTAGCCATATCAGGGACACTCATAAATGCTTTGTATGGACCTAAATGGGCGGGCGCGGAACCATACATGACTGCATTTTGTGTTTCGCTCGCTGCGTATGGAACCATGTCGGCGATCACCCCATTACTATGGGGACGAGGTGCAGTGAGGCGTGAAGCAATACCGCAATTTTCCATGGCCGCTATTTTCACTCTTGTCGCATGGTTTGCAGTAAAAGAATCCTCACTGGCGGTGGCTTGGTGTGTTGCGGTGGTTTCACTTCTTCGTTGTGCCTGGATTATTCACAATGGCATCCTAACTTTCAAAGTAGCACTGAAGGCGCCTGTAATGGTTCTGCTTCGAGTGGTTATTTTTGCGACGTTTCTGTCATCACTCAGTTGGGCGTGCGACCGCACGTTGACTATGTATCTAATTGCCCCCTTGCTCCGCCTAGCACTGGACACATCGTTGTTAATGTGCATTCTTTTCTCCGGAGTCATTTATCGGCGCGCATGGTTTGGCGACATACTAGCAAGTGCATTGGACCACCCGATCAGCGTCGCACGTGAAAGATTGGGATTTGATCTAAAGTGAAACGCCATATTGGAATTGCCATCTTCGAGCAAGTTAATGCAAATTTCTGCAAAACGATATTTTTCAGCCGAATGTTTGCGTTCATAATATTTCATTGTTGCAGTCAAGGGTGCCAAATCAATGTTTGAAATCGCATATATGTCGTCCCTAATTGCCGTGAC
>CAIYGK010000070.1 GCA_903925725.1 uncultured beta proteobacterium
CACACTCAGGTTTGGCAGCTTGAAGCTGTTGTAGGCCAGGTGGTAGTCGTGAAACTTGATGCTGCCCAGTCCTTTGGTCGGCCCCTGTTTGAACAGGAACTCGTCATCCGAGCCCTCGTCACGCCGCGGCACTTCGGGGTAGCTGGCGGGCGCAAAGAAATAGTTGGCCATGAACTTGATGATCAGCGCCATGTTGACGTGCACCGTGCCCTCCAGCTTGGGCAGGCAGCGGATGTCGGCTGCGGCCATGGCAAAGAAGGGTTCTTTCTCAAACCCTTTGGCGGCGATCACGTCCCACAACAGGTTGATCACTTCCTCGCCCTGCGTTGTGACCTTCATCTTGACCATCGGGTTGAACAGCAGGTAGCGGCGGTCCTCCAGGCTGGCGCTCTTCATGTAATCTGCCGCGCGCAGCGCAAACAGCTTCATGGCCACCAGGCGCGTGTAGGCATCGGTGAAGAGCTGCCTGACGTGCGGAAAATCGGTCACCGTCTTGCCGTACAGATGCCGGTTGGCGGCGTGGTCCATCGCCTCGTAAAACGAATGCGTGCACATGCCGATGGAAGCCCAGCCCAGGTTGTACTTGCCAACGTTGATGGTGTTGAGTGCGGCGTCCCAGGCGTCGTCGCCATGGTGCAGCACTTCGGCTTCGGTGAACGGGTAGGCGTTGAGACGGTACTCGGCGACAAAGTTCTGGCTGTAGACGGTGTTCTTCATCAGCTCGTAGTTGGGGTGCTGCGAATCCGCCACAAAGAAGATGTAGGCGCCGCTGTCGGCCATCTTGCCAAAGGTCGACACCATCGCGGCTTCGTTGGCATTGCCGATGTAGTACTTGCTGCCGCTGGCCTGGTACGTGCCGTCAGCGAGCCTGGTCACCACCATGTCCGAGGTATAGATGTCGGCGCCATGCTCTTTCTCCGACAAGCCGAAGGCAAAGATGTGGCCATCGTCGAGCAGCGCCTTGGCCTTTGCCTGCAGGGCCTGGTTGTGGCTCATCCAGATCGGGCCTATGCCCAGCACCGATACCTGGTAGGTGTACCAGTAGCACAGGCCGAAGAAGCCGAGCATCTCGGCAAATCCGCAGACGCGCCAGCTGTCCCAGACCGCGTTCTCGCCGGGCTTGCCATGACGGGCTGGCGTCATCATCGACGACAGAATGCCCTCGGCCTTGCAGAACTCCAGAAAGTCGGCGTACCAGACTGCGCCGTTGTAGTCTTCCTTGAGTCTGGTCAGCCCCTTGGCCTCAAAGAAGGCCACTGTCTTCTCCATGATCTCGCGCGAACGCTGATCAGGGTAGTTGCGAACCAGATGCCGGGGGTTGAGCAGAAACATGGGCGACTCCGTAGGTGGGTTAACCAACACTGCCGCGGCGACACTGCGCCGCAGGCTTGCCGCGCAGTTTGCCACGAGACACGAAGCCGGATTGGAGCGTGGCGCCTAAAGCGCACTACACAAGAACTAGCCGATGAACTTGTTGGCCCTGTGCCACGCAAGGTAAGGCAGATGCGCAACCGCCACCCAACGCAGTCGGGTAGCCGCCCCCAAACCCAGACTCTGCAGAGAACTCAAGTCAATCCGCTCTGATTCGATCATCCTGCCATCGTCAAGAAAACTCACCCAACCCTGATCAAACAAGGCGTCCAGATTAGCAACCAGCAGGAATCCGTTGAACACATCGAGGCGCTGGGCATCGCTGTCACACATGGCCCACGGTCTGGCATGACTTGCGCGCAGCACCGCTGGCAGCGCCACACCGGTTGCGGCGCATGCACCGCCCCAATAGTCCATCAGCGCTTGGCGGTACACATCCTGCCCGATCCGCTGCCGGGTCAGGCGCAGTATTTCGGTCTCGCCCAGACTCGGGACAGGCAATTGTTCAATCTGCTTTCTATACTGCTCTTCAGCGCCCGGGGGCAATGCCAGTGCCAGTTGGGCTGCACGCTGTAGCAAACGGGCCAACTCAATGCGGCTTTGCGCCTTGAATATGTGGTCTTGGTCGATCGACCATTCGCGAGCCAGCTCTGCGACCACAGACTCCGCGTTCACTCGCACCTGGTATTGCTCATTTCCGATGAGGGCGATGTCGGCCTTTGCTGCATGCCGCGCCGAAGCCACCTGCACCGCAAAATCGCTTGCACTGAGCGTGCGCTCCCAGCCATTTTCATAGGCAGCTTTCTCAATGAGAACGCGGCCCAGTGGATTCATGCATCCAACCCGGCAGCTGCCATGTTTTCAAAAGTTCGACGGTTCCACTCGATTCGACGACTGCGCCAGTGCGCGTCAATGGCTTGCGTAAAGTCTGGACGCACCAGCTTGGCACGTGCCTGTAGCCACTGCTCATCCTCTCGCCGTATCACCATCCCTTCAAGCGGTCCGTCAGAAAACTCGCTTGTCTTTTGATTCAGCATGTCGCGCAAACCCGGCTTGGTCATGCGCCCACCGCGCAAACTGGGCACAACCGGCAACCCCAGCGAAAGCGCCAAGGCGTTGCGGCGCGGCGTGCTCCAGAACTTGCCCGCAACCCGGTCATACACATCAAACAGTAAGAACCAATCCGGCAGACGTGAGTACGTTAATGAATGACGCGCTGCGCACCATTCACCGAACACGATTACGTTACCTGGCAAGTTAGCTAGCAGCGTTCCCTCGTGCAGTTCAAGCCATTGCGCCAACGGCACAAACTGCCCCGCAAAAGGTTTGGCAAGATAGCTACCGCGGTTCTGTACCTGCAAGCAACCATCGGCAGCAATCGAGAACCCGAGATTGGCGCCGTCGAGCTTTTCTTCCACCACGACGGGGGCGTCCAGCAGAATTGAGGCCTCCCGCTCACTCAACACCTTGTCGTCACGCGGCGTGCCATCACCCAGCCACTCCAGGTGGGGGGTATGGGGGAAACGAAAGAATTCAGGGTGGTGGTTCACGGCCGTTCTGCTCCCGATACGTGGCGCGACACCAACCGTCGATCACTTGCACAATTCCAATATTTTCAGCCTTGAGCGTACCCGCCACGTCATACCAATCAGTATCGGAAGCGTTGACAATCTGGACCGCCTGCCCCAACTCGACCATGTACAGGCCCGCTGCCACAAACTTTTTGTCAGAGTTGTCCCAAGCGACTGAAGCCAGGCGATCAGGCAGGATGGCAAAACCATCGGGATCATAGTCAACGTCAGTGTGAAACACTTGACTTCTGGATTGTTTGTCTAGCAATGCCTGAATGGAGAAGTCTTGATAGGTTTGCTTGTTGTTGTACTCTTCTTCGATACGCCCTTTGCTGTCAAGAACCCAAAACTCATTGCCCGTGACAAACGCGTCCAGCCAGTGAAAAACGGCCTCTCGCTCTGTGGTTGAACTTGGCGCTACATCCCTGCCATCCTTCGCAATGTGAACGCTGGCCGATAGAAGCACGTTGGTGTCGATCAAGTGGTTCACGTGGTCAAACCTCCATGTTTTCTTCTTTCAAAGCCCAGCCGTGTCTGCTCCCTGGTTTCACCCAATGCATCACCAAAAAACTTGTCGGGCCAATTCTTGATGCGCCCTACGTCGTCGGCCACCAAGTGGTTGATGCGCGGCCCGTCGGCGGCCCGGTCTATGAAATACAAGGCGCAGTCTCCCGGCGCCGTCGACCCTTTGGCGATCAGCGTCTGCATGCGCCTGAAAAGATGCTCTGAGTGCGTCTCCACGATCACCTGCACGCCACGCTGGCGCACCTGTGAAAACAGCTCCGCCAGCTCAGCCTGAGCCAACGGATGCAAATGACTCTCCGGCTCCTCCAGAATCACAACGCTGCCTGCAGGCGCCGAAAGCAGCAGCGTGATCACAGGCAACACCTGCGTCACACCGGCACCCACATCACTCAGATTGCTGGTCGCACTCAGGTCCCGCAGAGAGCGTACCCGCAATTCATAACGCCCACTGCCAAGCTTCTCCACATCCAGTCCACCGGCAAGCCCGAACTTCCGCAGCCAAACCCCTGCATGTGCAAACAACGCCGCCCTCGGCGGTTCCGGCTCCTTTCGCTTGCGTGCCTGATCACCGGCGTGCCAGCTCGCGATCAATGCCTGTGCTGCGTGAACGCCATCGTCACCAAGCGCTGGCGTGTTGACGCCGACCGAAAACTGACCCACTTTTAGGGGTTGTGCCGACTTAAAACTGACCCAGGTGTTTTACTAGCTCTGCCTAATTTTTGGGCAGGAGCAAAAAAGGTGATCAC
>CAIYGK010000071.1 GCA_903925725.1 uncultured beta proteobacterium
GCGCTGGTTGGCTTGGAAACAAAACTCGTGCTCGAACATCACCCACTCCTTGCCATTGATCGCGTCCACGACTTGGCCCAAGAAACCTGGTAGGTAAACGGCTGACTCGTCCCAAACCGTCAGAATCGAACCCTTGGCCAGTCCCATCGCATAGGTCTTGAGCTTCATGGGCAACGCCTGCTCCTTCACATTGTAGATAGTAATTCCAGGCCATTCTCCCACGATGGTCTGACGCTGGACGGCGTTGATCAGCAGCATCTCGCGGTCGGGGTAGTCCTGCGCGAGAAACGACGCGATTGATTCCTGCAACTGGTGTAGGCGACCACTGGCGATTAAGATGCAGGAGATCATTACAGCTTCAATCCGTCTGCGGTTGGCTCAATCTTCGTGTTCGATGGGTCTTTACTGTTGGGATAAGGATTCGGCTCGTTCAACCGCTTCAAATCCATCCCCAGCCACATGACCGCCTCTTGGAGCTTGGTGATGCTGATTGACCGCTCACGCGACGGCGGGAGCGCCTTCACATCCTGAATCTGCTTGTCAATGGCGACGCGGGCCTGTTTGTTGGCAATAACCTCGTAATCGCGCATCGCGTTCTTGGTTTCGATTTCGTACTGTTTGTTTTCTGGCATAGTTGTTTTTTTGGTTCATCACTGGCATTGTGCCAGTAAATTCAATTCCGCACATTCCGATAATGCTGCTCAGTGGTGGACATCCGGCTGGAGTTGATGGAGTAGCCATCACCCTGAACGGCGCACACAGGCCCGGAAAACGCCCCAATTAGCAGCCCCAGCTTCTCGCAAAGATACTGCGTTGCACACAGATCATAGGTATCCCACGGCTGCTGGAACATGGCCATGAAAATATCACGCGACCGCAGTGGCACAACGTAGCAGTGGCACTGCATGAAGCGATCCATTGAAATTATATCCCGGCTGAGCTTTTGCGTTCGGCCATCCTTTGGACCGAAGCTGAAAGCGGGAAACGAATACAAATCACACGCCATCAACCCCCGATAGACCCTTTGAGCCATTTTGTCCGCTGGCAGGGTAAACACACAATCGCACTCACAGACTAGCAGGCCGTCAACATTGCGAAGGTGTTCAGTGATGGCGTCACGATGCGCCAAGTAGCAGCCGTAAATTCCAGCGTTCGACTTCCAATCGGTGCAGGCGAAAGGCAGCAGCATCGGCTCGATGGTGTTCGGCTGATTTATCACCTGAATGACCTTAATGCCGTGTTTTTTTAGCCCAGATACGCTGGCAATGGACCTGCGCTCGCGCGGATCACTGGGCCGGGTCAGCAGGTGGACGCAGGCAATCCTGGGCCGCGCGGAGGATGCTCGTCGTGGACGGGCTGCCGGTGCGGTCGGCCGCTGGGGATGCCAGGCGATGGAGTTCATTCTTTCAACAATAATTTTACGCTGGCCGCGCCCATTCACAAAATCTACACGGTGAATCCTCTGCTGGATTAAGGTTGTTCAACCGCACGTCGCTTTTGTACGCGGCGGCCAGCTTGGGCTGCGGGCACCAGTTGCAGGCCAGGCAGCGGGACACCAGCAGGGTTAATTCAAACGCCTTGGTCATGCCCTGCCTTTCAGCACCGCGATGCCGTAGTGAGC
>CAIYGK010000072.1 GCA_903925725.1 uncultured beta proteobacterium
CTCGGAGAAGCTGCGCCGGGAGATTGCCGGGTACTTGAAGCTGATTGCCAAGCGCGCCGCCGCAGCATACCTGTTTGCCACGCAGAAGCGAGGCAGGTTCTCAGCCAACACCCTGTGCCAGACCCTGAATAAAATCTACGATCAGGCTGGCGTTGACGGAGCGTCATCGCATTCAGGCCGGCGCAGCTTCATCACCACGCTGAGTTCACAAGGGGTGGGGGTCCGGGTACTGGCCAAACTGGCTGGACACAGGTCGCTGGCGTCGGTGATGCCTTATATAGATGCATCGGATGACATGCTGAGGAATGCGGTCGAGTTGCTTTGAGCACGACGATCTGAGTGATGGGAGCCCAGCCTGCACAGTGTGTAAATCTCGCGTGGCGTTGCCGTAAATTACGATATTGTTCTAACGAACTTGCGCGCTGCTGTTTCACGCATTACCAGCACACACAAATTTTTGGCCGGAGTAGGCACTTGAGATCGCTGACAGAGTTTCCACGAGCGCTTATTGAGTGGGAGTGACGGGACCGTAATAAACCCTTGAATTATAACGGTTTATTTTCAGGTAACTTATGATAACCTACCCAGCTTAAGCCGTTGTTCTGATGCGCTTTGGCAACTAGCGTGCCCTCAGCAGCCACACAATCCCGCTGCTGCTGCGGCACATAGTTACTCAGGGCAACGCATGGATCAAGATTACGACGCCGACCTCGACGCAGGTGATGGCGAGGAAATCCGCATCTTCAATGACGCCATTATCTACCGGCGTGGTGAGCATTGGCAGTTCAGGCTGTGGCTCAAGCGGGAGAACAAATATGCCCGCAAGAGCCTCAACACCCGCAATCGTGCCACTGCAATCGAACGTGGACGAGATTTCTATCTGGAGCTCTACGCCAACCTCAAGCAGGGCAAGACCTACTTCTCCATCGACGCAAAAAAAGGCGTGGAGATGTATCTCTTGCATCGCCAGCGGGATGTTGACGCCAAGCTGATCGTCAAAGGGCGGCTGGCTACGATCCGCGCACATCTCAAGAATTGGCTGGATTTCATCCATCGTGACACCAAGCTGACTGAATTGGATCGTGGTGCCTGCGAGGATTATTTCCATTTCCGCGTAGCAGGGGCGCGTAGTCATGCCGCCCGCCAAACCACCATCGTCAATGAGCAGGCATCCATCAACGCCATGATGTCGTGGCTGTTTAAACGCGGCGAGACCCGGGTTGATGGTTTCGACTTCCGCAGGCTACCCAGGTTGGACAAGCATGATGAAAGCGTGCGGCGCAGCACCTTCGAAGCTGAGGACGTTGCTGCCATCCGTGTTGCTGTTGTTGGTTACTGTGACAAGAAGGCCGACCGGATTGATCTCACGGAATGGCGGCAGCGGTCGTTGGCCTCGCATTATTTTCTTGTGGCGTCGGTCACCGGGCTGCGAACCGGAGAACAGCTGCAGCTTCGCTGGAGCGATGTGTCATGGGTTCAGCATCGCTCTGCGCGTCATGGCGGCAACGTGGAAATGGTCTGCATCCGGGTGCGGGCTGAAACATCCAAGGTCAGGACCAGTCGCCGGTTCTATTGCCGAGATGGTGGCTTGTTCCGGTCATGGCTGCGGATTGTGTCGCCTGAGGGTGATGCTGGCCGGCTGGGCGATGGATTGGTGTTCAGCGTTGACGGCATCAAGCCCATCAGCAAGCGGGCGTTGTTCTATCACTTTGAAAAGCTGATGACATTGGCGCAGGTTGATCGGACCGGTCGGCAGTTGGTTCCCTACAGCTTCAGGCATTTCTTCATCACGGAGCGGATCACCGGCGGGCTCAGCTATGGGCAGGTGGCGGAGATGTGCGGGACATCAATCGCCCAGATTGAACGCACCTATTACCATCTGAACGATCGGCTGCGCATGACGCATGCTCTCGCTGGCTATGAGGTCGATGAGGCTGGATTGGTCGTCACCGTGGCTGGGTGATTGGGGTTTGGGTCGTTCGGCTTGGCCGGATCATCGCCGGGGAACTCAAAAGATCTTCCGAGAAGGAAGTTATTTGGCCGGGCTGCGGTGGCTCTGGGATGGTTGGCTGGTTGGTGGGTTCAGTGAAGCCCAGGGCTGCGGCGTTCTAATTTCACGTCAAACTTCAAAAAACGGTCGAACAAGGGGGACTTCCGGTAACAATGGTTTTTCAGAAAGCGTTCCCCGGGTATTGTCTCAGCGCGGTGCTCCATCAGACCGAAATCCACGAGGTGCCGCAGAATAATGCCCTCAAACGCATAGCTGCCTCGGTCATAGGGTGCCTCCAGAACGCCCATCACTGGGATTGTGCATAGACGTGTCAGGTCATCGGGAGGCGTCCAATCATGCGCTGACACCGAAAGCGACCAAAGTGCGACCCCGACATCCTGCTGAGGCCAACCACCCAAGGCGCTGCCTCTGAAATAGCCAAGATTGAGTTCCCAGAATGCGGTGCGGAATAGTAACTCCTGCAAAGCTGGCTGACCATCAAGGGTGAGGAAGCGTTTTCCGGCTTGGTTCGTCTTGATGTGCTCCTTACGCTTGGACACCAGTTTGGCCGCATGGATGAGGTTGCGGACGAAGTAGAGCGGCCCAAAATCGGGTTCGTTGATGACCTTGTTAACCGCCAGCGTCATTTCCTTGTTGAAGCCCGGCCACGTGATCTGATCCCACATCTCGGCCACGACCTGGCGTGACAGATTCCCGGTCGCCGTGAGCTTTAGCCCAGTTGGGGTGGATGCGGCGTTCAGCACCGTGATGGCAGCCGAGGCGACAGCAGAAAATGTGATGTCGTCGCTTGTCAGGTCTTTCGCAATGCGCAGCGCCGTCCCGTCGTCTGAAGGATGCTGCCTCAACGCCGATATGCTCTGCCACTCCAGTGCCGTCCATGCGGGAACGATGCCGCCAAGCCAATTTTTAACGCGTGGGGCATCGAGCATTCCTGGCGAAACCATTCCCTGCACGCTCAGGTCTGATTGCGCTTGTGCAGCACAACAAACCAGATTGTCTCGGCTGACAGGGTCGCAGCTTCCCATATCGGGCGTCCTGGGTGACACTGCGCCAAGTGAGTGGGCCGTCGACAAGGAAGTGCTATGCCGTTTTGCGAAAGAGGAAATGTCCGCATCCGATATGAGGAAGCCGGCAACGGTTTTCCTCTCCTGCTTGTACCAGGGGGCGGGCTCAACTCGCGGATGAGCAATTGGCCGACCGCCGTGTTCAACTCAATGGAGATTTTCAAGGACGAGTTCCGCTGCATCACGATGGATCAGCGCAACGCCAACGGCGGCGAATCCACCGGTCCAATTCCAGACGCCAATCCATGGGACGCGTTTGCTGATGATCAGTTGGGATTGATGGACCATCTCGGCATCAATCAGTTTCTGTTCATGGGCAACTGCATCGGCGGCTGTTTCGCCATGAAGTTGGCGCAGCGGGCACCGGAGCGGGTTGCTGCTGCTGTTTTGGTCCAAACAGTAGGACATCATCCGGACCACCCCGATTACATGTTCAACTCGGGGCGAGATGTCTGGGCACCTCAGGTGCTGCCCACACGGCCTGACCTAAACGTGGCGCAGGTGGAGCGATACCTCCACGATCTTTATCGTGCACACCCTGAGTTCGTTTACAGCGTAACCAAGGACTTCGCGCGCAGCTGCCAAACACCGATCTTGGTGCTGCCCGACGATATACCGGCCCACCCTTATGTCGTGTCGCTCGATGTCGCGTCGCTCTGCCCGCATGCGGACATAACCGTATTCCCCTGGCGTGATCCGCCGGAACTCAAAGCCAGGACGATAGACAGGGTGCGACGTTTCTTGCTGGCCCATCGTCCCAGCAGCTGATCGTCACAAAAAAAGCGTCGCCGGTTTCCCTGCAACGCTTTCTATGCCGATTTGTCGGTGGCTACCGCTGGTGCAAATTCATCACCCGGCCTCGCCCGTATTGCA
>CAIYGK010000073.1 GCA_903925725.1 uncultured beta proteobacterium
AGCCGTTGGCTGCAGGCGCCGCTGTATTTCGGACTCATCGTCGCGCAGACGGTCTATGTCTATCATTTCGGTGTCGAACTGATGCATCTGGTTCAGAACACCAAGACCGTTTCAGAAACCGAGATCATGCTGGTGGTGCTCGGCCTGATTGACGTCGTCATGATCGCCAATCTGCTGCTGATGGTGATCGTCGGCGGTTATGAGACTTTCGTCTCTCGACTCTATCTTGAGGGCGACCCGGACCAGCCTGAGTGGCTGGAACACGTCAACGCAGGCACCATGAAGGTCAAGTTGTCGATGTCGCTGATCGGCATATCGTCCATTCATCTGCTCAAGACCTTCATCGAAGCGCCCAACCTGAGCCAGCAGACCATGATGTGGCAGGTCATCATTCACCTGACCTTCGTGCTGTCGGCCATGGCCATGGCTTTTACCAATCGCCTGATGGAGACGCAGCCGCATTAGCCTGCGCTGACTTCGTCGGCCCATACGCTGAACCGCAGCAGCGTGTTCTGCCCAAAGGTGCTGGCTAAGGCGACATCACAGGCGTCGCGCCCCCGCGCCATCAAAATGCGGCCAATGCGCGGCGTGTTGTTTCGTGCATCAAAGGTATACCAGCGGTCGCCCAGGTAGGCCTCGAACCAGCCGGAAAAATCCATCGGCCCGGGCGCCGCCGGGATGCGGATGTCGCCCAGGTAGCCGGTGCAATAGCGCGCCGGAATATTCATGCAGCGACAAAAGGCGATGGCCAGATGGGCATAGTCGCGGCAAACGCCCCGCCCTTCATGGTAGGCCTCCCAAGCGGTACGCGTCCGCCTTGCATGCTGGTAGCCGAACTCGATATGCTGGTGGACGAAATCGCAGATCGCCTGCACGCGTGCCCAACCGCCGGGTCCGGCGCCAAACCGCTGCCAGGCAATCTCTGAGAGCTGATCCGTTTCACAATAGCGGCTGCCCAACAGATAGACCAGCACTGATTCGGGCAACTGCTCGACTGGCGTCTGCACGGCCCACGGTGCCACGACATCAGGCAAGCCACTGTCATTCACCAGCGCATCGGTGGACAGCACAAATCGCCCCGGTGGCGCAACGACGCGGCTGCACCAGTTGCCGAACAGGTCGCGGTAGCTGTGAACCGGCACCGCTGGACTCGTGACGAGATGATCCGGCCGCACCAGATCGGGCGCGCGGGAATGGTGAATGCTCAACGCCAGAATCATTGGCGTTGGTGCAGGGCACTGGTACTCCATCTCGAAGCCGACATGAATCTGCAGTTTTAGGGTCGGCTGCTGCGTCTGGACCTGCGGCATTTCGCCCAAGTAGCCGTACTGGCGATTGTTCAGTTTGATCTCCGGTGGGAACTGCACCGGGGATTTATCAAAGAGGCAGTCCGGTGAGCGGTCAAGCTCACCGCAGAATAGGCCGCATCACTGGATGCTGTCTGTTCGACAGCGCACCCATGTCTGCCGCTTTGGCTTGCAATCAATAGCCCAGCGCCAGCCCGGTGTTGCGACGCGGGTCATTGGCGCCATAGAAGCGGTTCTTGCCGACCGGCTTGCCGCCCAGCGTGGGAGCACCAACCAGAATCACCGCCAGGTGGTTGCCCGGCTGCGGCGGGCCCAGCTTGTGCCCCATGTCCACCAGAATCTTGCGCGTATCGGGACTGATGCCGAAGGTATCCACATTGGTCAGGTCGGGCAGCCACTGCTGGTGAAAACGCGGCGCGTCCACCGCTTCCTGCGCATTCATGCCGTAATCAATCACGTTCAGAATAGTGTGCGTCACTGCTGTGATGATGCGGCTGCCGCCGGGTGTGCCCAGCACCATGACCGGCTTGCCGTCCTTGGTGACCAACGTCGGGCTCATGGAACTCAGGGGCCGCTTGCCTGGCGCGATGGCGTTGGCTTCGCCCTGTACCAGCCCGTATGCATTGGGCACGCCAATCTTGACCGTGAAGTCATCCATTTCGTTATTCAGCAGCACACCTGTACCCGGTACCGTGACCCTGGCACCAAACCACTCGTTCAGTGTGTAGGTCACGGCCACCGCGTTGCCGTCCTTGTCCACAATCGAGAAGTGTGTCGTGTTGTTGCCCTCGTGCGGCTCCACACCCGGCTTCATATCTTTCGAAACGCCGGCCTTGCCCGGATCGATGGCGGCACGGATCTTGGCGGCGTAAGCCTTGTCCAGCAGCCGATCCAGCGGGTTCTTCACAAAATCCGGGTCACCCAGGTAGCTGTTGCGGTCCAGGTACGCGTGGCGCATGGCTTCGATCTGATAGTGCGTGGCCTGCGCCGAACGAAAACCGAGTTCCTTGAGCGGGTAACCCTCCACGATATTGAGAATTTCGCAGATCACCGCGCCACCCGAACTCGGTGGTGGCGCCGAGACGATGTGGTAACCACGGTAATCGCACTCCACCGGAGCCATCTCGCGCACTGTGTACTGATCC
>CAIYGK010000074.1 GCA_903925725.1 uncultured beta proteobacterium
CTATCACCAGGGCGGGGATGTGGGTTTCGCCCAGAATGCGGAATGCGTTCAAGCGCCCTTCCCCACAGACCAGGTGGTAACTGACCCGGCCATCTTTACCGAGGCGTTCGGTGACGGTGATGGGTTTTTTGAGGCCAATGGCGCGGATGTTGTCCACAATTTCTTCAAAGACCTTCATGTTGCGTTCACGCGAGTTGAGCACCTCAATGCGGCTGATGGGCACAAAGGTCACGGATTCAGGTGTACCGGTCATCATGCTGTGGCCCTCCGGGGTGTGTTGGTTGGCGAGATCAGTGCGGTAAAAATCATCATGGGCTCCTTCGGGTTATGGGTGATTTAGTGGTGTTGAAACCGGTGCAGGCGTTCGCGCTCCGACATGCCGTAGAAGAAGTTCAGGTTGTCAAAACGAAAGCATTCAAAATTGGCGCTGTTACGGTTGTTGACCCGGATTTCTTGCTCGGGTAGGTCCAGGCGGGGCAGCAAGTAGTAGTCAAGCTCTGCGGTGTTGGCCGCATCAAGCCGGATGGCAACGGTCAGGTCGGGGTTAAAGCGGGCTGGGTCGAACCGAATGCGCCAGCGCTGCTGGCTTTGGCCATATTTATCAACAAGCGTTTGGCAGCGTGCCAGCACGACGCTGATGACCAGCTCGTCGTTCAAGGTGAGCAGATCGGTCTTGGGGTCGCGCCATACTTGGCCACCCAGCTTGGCAATGGCCTGCTCGGTGCGCCCGATGATTTCCGGGTGGAGTTGACGAAGGCGGCGGTTGAGTTCCATAAACTCAAGCCGGTCAGCATTACCAAACCCGATCAACTGATAGGCATGAGTCAAACTGCCAAAACGCTGGGCATAAACGCTGGCAGTCGCCCTGCCCAAAGCCTGGTTGATGATGACGCCCGATAAAGAGCCGCATTCGGCATACAGGCGTTTCAGGTGTTCCAGTAGTTCTTGGTCAGTGAGTTTGCGACTGCGCTCGGCCAGGATTTCTTGCGCGGTCATGAAGGTGGCCACTGGCACCACCCCGGTAAAAGCACCCTCCTTGCGGATCCACATGTCGGGAGGGTTGTCGACGTGAGTTTTCTTGAGCTTGAAGGAGTGGCGGTTGTAGACGTTGTTGCCTATGTACTTCTCATTGGTCAGCACTTGGCGCACGGTGCTGTAAGTCCAGGGGCGATCTAGGTCGGTAAGAACGCCAAGGCCGTTAAGGCGTTTGGCGATGGCAGAGATGGCCAGATCGTCTTGAACCAGCCATTGAAACATCTGGTTGACCGTGGCCACTTCCGCATCGATGCCGGGCACCAGGATGACCCGGTCTGTTTGCAGGCTTTTGTGTTCACCGCGCTGCAAGGCGCTTTTGAGCTTGCCGCTTTGGTCCAGCAGCACCCGGCGCAGGCCAAACCCGGCCGGGCCGCCTTGACGAAAGCCCAGCTCGATCAGGCGGCATTGCCCTGCAAACACCTTGGCCGACAATTCCCGGCTGTATTCACCGGCCATGGCGCGCTTGACACCTTTGACGATGGTGGAGACCGGAGAGCCGTCGTTTTCAAACTGCTCGGCCACGTAGGCGACCAGGATGCCTTTGCGCTTGAGCTTGTATTCGTAAAAGGCGGCCTCATCAGCGTCTTGAAACCGGCCCCAGCGACTGACGTCATAGACCAGCACCAGGCTGAAATCAGCTGACTCCGATTCGACATCGGCAATCAGCTTTTGCAGGGATGCCCGACCGCCAAGGGACAAGCCACTTTTACCCTCGTCGGCATAGGTGCGCACGATCTCGATGTTGCGGCGCTGGGCATATTCCAAAATCTTGTCGGCCTGGTTGTTGGTGGAATACTGCTGATGCTCCGTGGACATGCGCACGTATTGGGCGGCGCGCAAGGGGTTGGGTAAGGGCTGAATGTATTCGGGTGGCATGGAGGGTGTGGCTTGGTTGATGGTGGGGTTTGTGGTGTTCTTCAGCCAGCCTTGCGCAAATTGGCGGTGTCGATGCGCATCGGCACGGGTTTGCTCAGAATCTCTAACAAAATCATGGAACGCCGTTCAGCATCGGTGGTCTGGTAAATGGCATCAAGACCGGCAAACGGACCGTCGGCCACCACGACGTGATCGCCCGGTGCGAACATGAGTTGCGACGGATGGCTTGTTTCACGGAAGCGAATGAGGTCAATTAGTTGGGCATCGACCTTGGCGGGCTGGCCCCCAAACTTGACCATTTCGGTGACTCCCAAGGTTGATCGGATCGGCGACCAGCTTTGGCCGGCGCCACTGGTATCAAGCCGTATGAACAAGTAGCGCGGGAACATGGCCTCTGCCACCAGCGCGGGTTTACGCAGGCGGATTTTTTCAACCTTGAGCATGGGCAGGTAACACTCGAAACCTTGACGGGACAAGTTGGTCAGCGCAACTGCCTCCTGGCGGGGTTTGGTGTGGATCAGGTACCACGTCATGGTGGCCGAGCTTGGCGCCGGGGGTGGCACGAACGCGACGGTGGGAATGACGGGTTTGTCGCTGGCCGGCTGTGACATGACGGCTTTGGTGATGGCGCGAATCAATGGCAGCGGGCGCTCGGCCGCCAAAACTTGTCCAAGAATCGCCAGAACCTCACGTTGCTCAAAGGCCTGGATGTCTTCGAGCCGATAGCCGACCCTCAAGCCTTGTTGCACGATGGAAAGCCCATCGTCACGGCACCGCAGCTCATGCAGTGCGCTGGTGGTCAGCCCAAGCCGATCGGCGGCTTGCTGGGTGGAAATTAGGTCCGAAGTCATGGTGTGTTTATTGCGGCGGGCACTTTTTTGCCTCATTACTTGCCTCTGTTGATTGTATAGAAAACAGAAACTGAGTCAAGTTATGAGAATTTATTGAGGCAAGGAGTGAGGCAAAATCAATCGATGAAAGTTGGTTACCTGCGCCACACCGGCGTCGAACACAAAAAATCAGATACCCAGTTGGCTGTTTTGCAGCACGCTGGCTGCGACACGTTTTTTGTTGATGATGTGCAGAGCAACGGTGCGAAGCTGAAAAGTGCCGTGAGTTCGTTAAATTCCGGCGACACGTTCGTCATTGCCAAATTCGATCGACTGGGCAAAACAATCAAGGGCGTCGTTGACTTGCTCAACGAGCTGGCGGCAAGGTCCATCACTTTCGTGGCCGTTGAAGACGCGGTAGACACCAGCACAACCGAAGGCCGCAACCTGGTTCATGTCATGGCACGGCTGGCCCTGATGGACAAAGCGCTGCGCAATGAACGGACCAAGGCATCGTTGGCCATCGCCAAAACCAAAGGCCGCACAGGCGGACGGCCACCGTCGCTTTCTCAAGAAAAACTGGATGAAGCCAAAAAGCTGATTGACGGCGGCATGCCCGTGCGCGCCGTGGCAAAAATAGTGGGGTCGAGCCAGGCTACGCTTTACAGGGTGCTGGGGGCGAAGGCGGTGGGGTGATGGTGATGGTGCTGGTGCACTACGTACTGTAGTCAAGCAAAGCGCGACGTGGCTATTTGTCTAGGGTCTCGGGGCAACGCCCTGAGCAGGGGGCCGCTGCCAAGTTTTTTGCAACGCAGAAAACGTGGGCACAAGGCCCTTACCCTGCACAGTGAGTCTCAGCTAGTCCCACGCTGCTGGTGAATTGATTCGCCTGTCAGCACGCCAGTCGGTGGATTTTGGATTGCCTGTCGGGTCGCGTGTGGCCGACCACGCGGCCGTAATTGGTTCGCCTGTCAGCACGACTGTCGCGCGTGTTGTGTCGCCTGTCGCACCACCTGTCTCATCGTAATTTATGTTCGGTCGGGTGTTGAGTTCATTCGAAGTGTGGTCACCGGTATCACCTTTGAGCGGTCATCGTTTTTCAACAAAGCATCATTGCCTGAGTCCGAAAAAACCGCATGCAATGGTAAGTCGAGTGCACAGCTCGTCAACCGTCTTCATCTAAAACTTGGCGCCCTCGGTGTCCACGACACAAACCCCAAGGATGACAGGCTTGCCATCTGGTCATAGAGAAGCGCCAGACCGCAAAGCCTTATCGGTGCAAAAGCCACCACTTTTAGATGGAAAAACAGGGACAAGTTCAAATATTGCCATCCAATCGTAATACGTTCTACCAACTATAGTTCTCTGTCAGCGAACTAAAGTTGCCTTCAGCGACCATATCCTGTACACTGACGTTGCTTGGGCTAAAGGGTGTACTCGTGAAAAGTGGGATGACGGCAACGTCATCCGTGGGGGCCGAAAGGCTTCTAATTTCTGCCTGGCACGTAGCGCTACGCAACTCTGCACCACGACGGCAATGACGGCGTGATTCGGTTGATAGCGATGCGTGGCTGAGCAGCGAAACAGGTCCTGGACGAGCCAGGACCTGTTTAATGGCCCAGAGGTAAAACTGCTGACGTTCTCCCGCTTTCTTCAGGGTAGACGAGAGGCTCCACATTGTGTGGGGTCACTTTGAAGAAGGAGCCATAACATGGCTGATAAAAAGCGTAGGCGTTCAAGCCGTCGGCAGGCATCGAAGAAGAGTGTGCGAGAGGTGTTTTTTAAACGCCCCTGGGTGTTGAAGAGCATGATGTGGGCCGGAAAGGCCGCATTTTTCGTCTGGAACATCTGGCACAAGTTCAAGGATGACCTCTGGACTTTTTATTTTTTTGACATACATATAGGGCAGCCATGCAGCATGATGCGCTCCGGCTAGTGCGAGTTTTTCACGATATGTCCCAAACCGAGTTGGCAGGGCGGCTAGGTATCTCAAAGTCCTACCTTAGTGAGCTTGAAAGAGGTGAAAAGAAGAAAATCACCCTCGACCTCCTTGAACGTTACGCCCAAATCTTCAACATACCGGCATCGTCGTTAGTCTTTTTCGCAGAGCGAGTTGACGAGGGAAAGACCGAGCATGTCCGCACGGCGATTGCCGGTAAGGTGGTCAAAATGTTGGAGTGGATGTCCGCTAAGGACACTGTTTAAAAAGGTGCTGGCGTGGTAACTCGAAAAAGCTACGCTATTCATCAATGCCCATTATTCAAAATGGCGAGCCGAAAAAAGTTGGCGGCGCTCTTAGGTTTTGACCTCTCTGTTCTAGAGGGTCTGTCCGCCGCGACAAACAACTTCCGAACTTTTGAAATCAAGCAGGGTATAAAACTTCGAAAAGTTGAAGTCCCAAAGCGAAGACTTGAGCGCATACACCGCAAGGTGTTTTCTCTGTTGGAACGAATCGAAAAACCTGAATACCTGCACTCAGGAATAAAAGGGCGTTCCTATATTACAAATGCAAAGGTTCACACCGGCTCAGTGCCGCTGGTAAAACTGGATCTAAAAAAATTCTATCCGTCAGTTGATGGGGCTCGTGTTTATAGGTTTTTCCAACAAGCACTTCAATGTAGCCCTGACGTTTCAGGGCTGCTAACAAAGCTTTGCACCATAGACGGACACGTACCAACTGGTAGCTGTGTCAGTCAACTCCTCGCATATTTTTCTGCAAAACCCATGTTCGACGATTTGCACATTTTGTCTAGTCAATGGGGCCTGCGAGATACTTGCTATGTTGACGACCTGACTTGGTCTGGTGAGCGCGCCACACCAGCATTCCTTTGGGATGCAAAGAAAGTCGTTCATCGCCACGGATTTGAATATCATAAAGACCGCGTATACACTGCCGACGACCAGAAACTTGTTACCGGCGTGATGATTGATGGCGACAGAATCGCAGTGCTTCCCAGCCGCGAATTGAAGTTGTGGAAAGACATCAACGCTCTCGGGATGAACGAGCCACTGGAACGCTTGGCGGCAGTGAATAGCCTAATCGGATCCGTAGTGGCCAATGGTCAGATTGAAAAGCGTTTTTTGCAGAGACTGCGGAGACTCCGGGATACAAAGATTTCTCTGGTTAGGCAGCTAGAAGTCAATTTTTCACGAGAGCCGTCGTTTTAGCCCTCCGACCCTTAAACAGTTCGCAGACTGACGTCGGCGACCGTCTGGCCGTGTCCTAAAACGATGATGACTTCACTGCTGGCCAGGATCGGATTGTCGAAGGCTTACCCCGCTTGTACCTAACATATTGCGTCTTTGCCGGCCCAACATTTTTGGGAAATTGATTCGATTGTCAGCCCACCTGTCGTTGGATTTCGGTTTGCCTGTCGAATCACATGTCACCAAGCGAGACGGGATGAATTAGTTCGCCTGTTAGTGCACCTGTCGTGCCACCTGTCACGCCAGAACTTGCGCCCTGTCGGTATGGAGATCATGCAAAGCATCAGCTCAGAAATCGACTCCATTCTTCGCGCAGAAATTGAACTTGCCCAAAAGGATGACCCCGCTCTGATCGTGCGGTCTGCGTTCGAGGTCATTGAAGATTTTTTGAGTCAGGGCATGTCGCTGGAGCGAATTGCTTCTGCCCTTCAAAAACATGACCTCAAAATCACCAAAGGACACCTGGTGCGCCACCTCGGCCTCCTGCGTGCAGAACGCGGGCTGAAACCACTAAAAAGAGGCAAAAAACCCACGTCCCCCGGGGCATCAGCCCTGGCTCCAACAACTTCGGGCATTCAAAGTCAACCGCGTGCACCGGCCAAAGCGGCAAGTGCGGCACCCTCCTCTACCTCTGCTGCTGCGGCCAACTCAGCGCCCATCGCAACAGGTCTGTCTCGCCCCCCTACTGGACTGGAAAAACAGGCGATCACGGATACGGCTCGGACAGATAGAAAACATGGCGAAGCACAACGAATATGGACAAGTAAAACCGCATTTCCGGACGAAATCACCAGGCTCAAGTTCATTGAAGTCAACGGCGAACTGTTGGACGTCACCAGGATGAATATTGATGACTATTTGACCGTCTCCAAGACTATCCCTGACAACGCAAAAATCCCCGACGGCATGTTCGAAATCATTGCGGCAGAAAACCGGATACGAGGCATGTACGAACGCGCACTACTCCAGTATGACGAAGCCATCGCCAAGTGGAAATCAAGTCAATAGCTTCTTGCACGAATTTAAACAACCCAAAGGATGGTCATGATCAAATCGTATTTTGTGGACGGTGACA
>CAIYGK010000075.1 GCA_903925725.1 uncultured beta proteobacterium
AGCTTTGGGAGGACTGCCAGGCATGATTGTGACGGACGCAAGCCGCTTTGCCACCATGTACAGCTTTAACCCGGACGCCGCAACCACCTTGACTGCGGCCAGCATCATCAATAGTGCTTACTTGCCGGTAACTACTCCTGTCACGGGCTATAACGCAAAGACCGATTTGTTAAACAGCATCTTCTTCATTGCCAGCCGTGACAACGTGCTTGCTGCCTTGAAGTCACAGCAGGACAACGTCTGGTACTACCAATTCAATTGGGACAAAGAGCCAGGTCCGTGGAATGACATCTACGGTGCTGCCCATGCCTTTGATTTGCCCTTCGTATTTGGAAATTTTGGTCCATCGCTGTTTGGCAACGTGATTGGTGGAAATGCCAACAAGGCGGGACGGGTGGCACTGTCGAATGCAATGATGAAGAGTGTTGCAGCCTTTGCAAAAAATGGTGATCCGAACGATGCTGCTCTTGGAGTGACGTGGCCAGTATGGCCCAAGAGGTTGATATTTGATGCCACCTTGACCGATAAGGCCCTATCGGTTCAGTAAGCGTGGGTAATCGCTCCATGCGTTACGCGTATGGAGCGCCCGTTGCGGGTCTGTTGTGATTCGCAATGGGCATCGGTGCAATGGACAGTCGATCCAATCGGGCACCTGATAGATCCGTTGTTGCGTGGCCTTACTAGCTCGACAAACAAGAAATTGCAGCCACTAATGGCTGCTATCTTTCAATTGGTTTTGGCAGGCGAATTGCCGCAATGTGTCTTCTGGAGCCAGCGACATTTCTCTGAACCTGACAGCCAAAATCGAACGTCAGGAATGGAGCAAAACGTAATTTAGAAGTGCAGCGGATGCGGGTCCACGCTTTTGTGAATTACCCTCCCGTCAACCGACATTGGCATGTTGAACCCGTTTGATATTCCAGTACCCGGTTTTCGGCAAACTGATCTGATTTTTGAAATCCGGGATCCAACCAGCAACAGATAGCCACTTTTGCTTTCGATACCGGTCATAGACTGGACGCAAAAATCAGCAGCAGTCAATCGACGGGTGAAATCGAGACTATTCGCTGTCAGGCCATAGCGCAGCGAAAGCGGGTCCTGGTGGACGCCTGCCTCCTGGAAGGCCATCCGAACGGTTGGAATTGCCCTGGATTGACTGCTGGACTTCAAAAGATATCCCTCCAGCAAAAGTATTGCGCCGTCCGGCAAAGGTTTGCTGTGCCGGCACTATTAGCATTCTTCCAAATTGTTCAGACTCAACATTCAGGGAGTAGCAGATGACATTCATAAAGACCACCGCCGCGTTGACTACGCACAGGAGAATTCAACATGGTTGATCGTCGTGACTTTCTGAAATACTCAGTGTTGACCACCGTGCCGGTCACCAGCGGCCTGGCCATGGCTGGCTGCGGTGGCGGGAACGGCCCGGTTACGCGCTATGCCATCGAGTCGGATGTTTTTACCACGCTCGAAAATACCGTCGTGCGGGGGCCAAAGCCAGCCAAAGCTGCTCATCTCTACGATGTGTCAACGTTCCGCCAATATGGCTATGGCAACTGGACACTTGGCGCGCCCTTGGCCCCGGAAAGGCGCACCGACCTGATGCCCGCTACGTATGACGTATCCGGCGTCAGCCAGAAAGCCAGGTTGCTGAGCTTCTTCACCATCAGTGACATCCACATCACGGACAAGGAATCTCCCAATCAGTTGATCTACCTGGGAACGCAGACCGAAGCAATCAGCCCGTTTTCGGCTTCGCTGTATTCGCCTGTGATGATGTGCACCACGCATATGCTGGACGCAGCAATCCAGACCGTCAATGCCTTGCACGCCAAGAACCCGATTGATTTTGGTCTTTCCCTGGGCGACTGCTGCAACAGTTCCCAGTACAACGAGTTGCGCTGGTATATCGACGTACTGGACGGCAAGGTCATAAGCCCGGGCTCTGGTGCATGCCTGGGCTCCGACCGCATCGACTATCAAAAGCCCTACCAGGCAGCAGGGTTGAACAAGACGATCCCCTGGTACCAGACCCTGGGTAACCACGATCACTTCTGGATGGGCTCGATCCCGGTCGACAACCCGCTGCGAACCGACTTGCGCAAGTCCTACACCAGCAATGAAGTCTTTGCTGCCGGCAATGTTCTGCAAAAGCCCAGCGAGATCAGTCAACACACCATTTCAATGGGGGTTCTTGATGGCTCAACCCCCAATGGCGACATCAAATACGCCGGCCTGGCGAGCACTTTTCCAGC
>CAIYGK010000076.1 GCA_903925725.1 uncultured beta proteobacterium
CCAGAACCACGCCTTCATTGGTTTTTACTCAAAACGGAGAAAAACCACCATGCAAGTCATTCACCTGAGTCAAAAAGAGCTGGCCGAACGCTGGCGGATGAGTGAGGCGACATTGGAGCGCTGGCGCAGCGACCTCATTGGTCCTGTATTTCTAAAAATTCTGGGCCGGGTGCTCTATCGGCTGATCGACATTGAGGCATTTGAAGTTGCCAGCCTGAAAGGGACCTTTGTCGAGCACGGCAATCACGCGCTACTTGATGGACCGATGCCCACCAGCGCCCTCGTGCCACCGCCACAACACACAGGAATTTGACATGAATACCGTGTTGCTGACCACACAGCAACTGGCCACTCGGTTGGGTTTGGCACCGATCACGCTTCAGATCTGGCGAAAACAGGGGGTTGGCCTTCCGTTTGTCAAACAAGGTACTCGCGTGTTTTACCGGTTGACGGATGTGCAGGACTACGAGCGTCGCAATGTTGATTCTTTGTCTGCCTGGCTTTTGGGCAGTGACCGGCCGCTGCCGGAAATGGAAGCACTGGTGCGCGCGGCCAATCTGCCACTGCAAAAAATCCGCCAGCGCATTGCCAATCCACCAGAAATTGACGGTGACGCGAAATCGGCACGACTTCTACCGCTACCGGCGGAAGCATTTGAATCGCCGGAACCTGAGCCGACAGAACCATATGCGGACTCTGACTGGCAGCCCCTGGCCACGCCGGAGCATTCTTCCCGTTTAAGCCCAATCGATGCCCAACCACCTTTGATCCGTCGTCCGAACAGCACCTTGGGGGAAAGCCTGGCAACGCCCCGCCCCTATGCACCAAAAGCGCCAGAACTCATCACCATCCAACAAGCTGCTGCCCGTCTTGGCTTGACGACCAACGCATTGCACGAACTGCGTTGCCGTGATGATGGACTGCAGATTTTCCAGAAAGGTTTTACGGTCGGCTACCGACTTGAAGACATTCAAGCATTTGAGCAGCGCGAGGCTTCAGCCATGCTTAACAAGGTCTTGTCTGCCGGGCAGCCCTTGCCAATGCTTCGGGCAATGGCAAGGGCGATGCTGTCGCCACCGGTCACACACGCCAGCACGTCGCAGCCGATCTCAATCGCACCTTCAGCGCCAGAGCAAACCATCGCAGCGTCGTCAAACATTCACCGCTTGATTGCCGCCGGTGCAGAAACGATACCGACGGTGCCCCTGGTCAAAGATTGCAAAATCATCGAATCCACCCCACTGCCGCTGCCACCTGCCGAGCAAGCATTCCCACCGGAACCGGCAACGCCCCAGCCAATGTCGAACCGCCTGATCGCGCCAGCCTTCAGCACGCAGTCCTGCGCACCCAGCACGCTTGCCTGGTACCTGATCCACACCAAGCCGCGCCAGGAGGCACTGGCCTTGACCAATCTGTCGCGCCAGGGTTTTGAGTGCTACATGCCGATGCTCAGGCAGCAAAAGATCCGCCAGCGCAAAACGGCAATTGTGGCCGAGCCCATGTTTCCGCGTTACTTGTTCATCCGGCTCGACACCAGCGGCACCGGCCAAAACTGGTCACCGATTCGGTCTACGTTGGGTGTGAACCAGTTGGTTCGGTTTGGTGGCCAGCCTGCCAAGGTAGACGGCCAGCTGATTGACCTGATCCGCTCGCGTGAACAAGATAGACCTCCAGAGCCCTTTTTCTCGAAAGGCGA
>CAIYGK010000077.1 GCA_903925725.1 uncultured beta proteobacterium
GCGCCCGGTTTGATCTGCGCTCGGTGCCGCTGGAAGAGTCCGGCATGGCGCCCAAAGAAATCTGGTGCAACGAGAGTCAGGAGCGCTATGTGCTGGCGATCGCGCCGGAGTCGCTGCCGCTGTTTCAGGCACTGTGCGAGCGCGAACGCTGCCCGTTTGCCGTGGTCGGTGTGGCTACCGAAGAACGCGATCTGGTGGTGACCGACGAAGCTGCCGCGCGCAGCGCCGGGCCGCCCCAAGCAAGCGCAGCCCCCTCGGGGGGCAGCGACGACACGACAGTGCGGAGCGTGGGGGCCTGTGTTCAGATGCCGATGGACGTGCTGCTGGGCAAGCCGCCCAAGATGCAGCGTGACGTGACGAGCGTGAGCAGAAAGTTCGCGCCACTTGATCTCAGCAGCGTCGATTTGCAGACCGCCTGCATCAGCGTGCTGGCGAGTCCGACGGTTGCCAGCAAGCGCTTCCTCATCAGCATCGGCGATCGCACCGTGGGCGGTTTGACGCACCGCGACCAGATGGTCGGCCCCTGGCAGGTACCGGTGGCTGACTGCGCCGTGACGCTGGCCGACTACCAGGGCTTTGCCGGCGAGGCCATGAGCATGGGCGAGCGCACGCCGCTGGCCACGCTCAACGCGCCTGCGTCCGGCCGTATGGCCGTGGCCGAGGCAATCACGAATTTGCTGGCGGCACCGATAGAGCTCTCACGCGTCAAGCTGTCGGCCAACTGGATGGCTGCTTGCGGTGAAGTGGGCGAAGATGCGGCGCTGTATGTCACGGTCAAGGCCGTCGGCCTGGAGTTGTGCCCGGCGCTGGGAATCTCCATTCCGGTGGGCAAGGATTCGCTGTCGATGCGCACCCAATGGAGCGATCAGCAGGGCGCCAGGAAAGTGACTTCGCCGGTGTCGCTGATTGTCACGGCTTTTGCCACGCTGGCTGATGTACGCCGCACGCTGACGCCGCAACTCGACGCCAGCGAGGACTCGACGCTGCTGCTGGTCGATCTGGGACGCGGTCGCAGTCGCATGGGTGGCAGCATCCTGGCGCAAACGCTGGGGCAGATGGGGGACGACGTGCCTGACCTGGAACAGCCGCAGGATCTGGTGCAACTCGTCACTGCGGTCAACGCCTTGCGAGCGCGCGATCTGATTCTGGCTTACCACGACCGCAGCGATGGCGGGCTGTTTGCCGCCGTCTGTGAGATGGCGTTTGCCGGCCACGTTGGCGTGGCGCTGAACATCGATTTGCTGGTGACCGAAGGCGACGGCATCAGCGACAGTCGGGCGGATCATGGCGACAGCAAGAACTGGGCGGCACAGGTCAGCGCACGGCGCGACGAGCTGAGCTTCAAGGCCCTGTTCAATGAAGAAATTGGTGTGGTGCTGCAGGTACGCACAGCGCAGCGCGATGAAGTGATGCAGGTGCTGCGTCAGCACGGCTTGTCCAAGCACAGTCATGTGATTGGCAAGACCCGGCCAGCCGAATCGGCGATGACCGCCGGTGTGGGTGAAATCCAGATCTGGCGCGACGCCAGGGCTGTGTTCAGCGCGAGTTTGCAGGACTTGCATCAGGTCTGGGACAGCACCAGCTGGAAGATTTGCCAGCAGCGCGACAACCCGGCATGTGCTGATGCGGAACACGCAGCGGCGGGTGATCCCCTGGACCCGGGTTTGCACTTTCGCCTGGTAACGCAGGACCAGGCGCTACCAGCGCCAGCACTTCTGCTGTCCCGACCCAAAGTGGCGGTGCTGCGTGAGCAGGGCGTCAACTCGCACGTCGAGATGGCTTATGCCTTCAGCGAGGCCGGCTTCGACGCGTTTGACGTGCACATGACAGATCTGCAAACAGGTCGTGCCAAATTGGAAGACTTCATCGGCGTGGTCGCTTGCGGCGGTTTCAGCTACGGTGACACGCTGGGCGCCGGCATTGGCTGGGCGCGTTCCATCACCTTCAACCCGGTACTGGCTGATCAGTTCCGCGCATTTTTTGGCCGAACCGACACCTTCGGGCTGGGCGTTTGCAATGGATGCCAGATGTTTGCAGAGCTGGCTGAGATCATCCCCGGTGCGCAGGACTGGCCGCGTTTCACTACCAACCAGAGTGAGCGCTTCGAAGCCCGTCTGTCGATGGTGGAGGTCCTGGATTCGCCATCGCTGTTTCTTGCCGGCATGGTGGGCAACCGCCTGCCGATTGCCGTTGCGCATGGCGAGGGTTACGCCAATTTCAAGTACCGGGGTAATGCTGACAAGGCGCTGGCCGCCATGCGCTTTACCGACAACCATGGCGCCGCTACCGAAACCTACCCCTTCAACCCCAATGGCAGTCCCGGTGGCCTTACGGCGGTGACCACGGCCGATGGGCGATTCACTGCCATGATGCCGCACCCGGAGCGGGTTTTTCGCAATATCCAGATGAGCTGGACCAACCAGAAAATTGACCAGCGCAGCCCCTGGATGCAACTTTGGCACAACGCACGGCGCTGGGTCGGCTAGGCGCTCAGGACCACGCTCGCAGGAACTTGCCGATCTCTTCCATCGCTTCGCGTCCTTCCGGCAACTCGGGGTGGTAGATCTGCCAGACATGCACCATGTGGTGCCAGGTCTGCAGTGTGACTGGTGAGCCGGCGGCAAGAGCCTTGTTGACGTAGCGACGACTGTCATCCAGCAGCATTTCAGCCTCGCTGGCATGCACCAGCAGCGGCGGCAGGTTTGACAGATCGCCAAACACGGGGGAAACGACCGGATCGCAGGGCCGAACCCGGTTCGCCATCCAGCCACCCCACAACAGGCCCGTACGGGGGATTTTGGTCAAGGATTTGAACAGTGGCCCCAGCATCGGATCGCTGGCCAGATTGCCTTTCAGACTGGGGCTGCCCAGGGTACCGTCGGTCGAGGGCGACAGGGCCACGGCGGCGTTGGGCGCGCGCAAGCCCTTGTCTCGAATCCAGGCGATCAGGGAGAGCGTCAGGTTGCCGCCAGCGGAATCGCCGGCAACAAACATGGCGCTGGCCGTCGACACGCCGTCGGGGCCGTTGTCGAGCAGCCAGCGATAGGCTGTCCGACAGTCTTCAACGCCCGCCATGCGCGGGTGTTCGGGCATCAGTCGATAGTCGATTGATAGCACCGTAGCGTTGGCAAGCTCGGAGAACTTGCTGGTCAGGCGCCTATGGCTCTTCGGGCTGCCCATGGTGTAAGCGCCACCATGAATGTAGAGCAGACGCCGACTGGTATCCACATTCGGTGCCATGACCCATTCAGCATTTACGCCAGCAGCGTCGACGGGGATGAAACGGAAGCTCGCTTCGTCGAGCGAAAAGACGTTGTCCATGTAGTTACGCAGCAGGGCCAGATGCTGACGACGAGGTGCGCTCTTGAGCGTTTGGGAGACCGTACCGAGCGACGCCACCACTGCTTCGTGCTCCGGACTCGGCGCAGGCTTGCTCGCCTCCACTCGATGGCCAGCATGGTCGAACGCGCTCAAGTCCGGGCCACGCAGGTAGAAAACATCGATTACCAAGAGCAGCGCCAGCAACGCCAGCAAGGCTAGAAATAGCTCAGTCATTTTGTATTCCTTGGGCGGTTCGGGCCTGTTGTCGAACGGACGACTTGATTCGCCCAACGACGTGCATTTCGCAGGCCTTGCAGTCAAAGCGCAGCGTCAGTCTTTCCTTGCCGTTGACAAGTTGCAGCGGCTCGGCTTTGACTGTGCCTTGCACACCGGTTACGCCCTTGGCTTGCCTGGGGCACAGGCTCAGTGAAAAACGCACGCAGTGTTTGGTGATCATCAGGCTGACCTGGCCCGCTTCCTGCAGCGCCTCAAACGCCAGCTCAATGAGCTTTACACCGTGTTTGGCGTAGAAGGCACGGGCTTGATCGTTGAACACATTGGCCAGATAGCTCAAACTGTCAGACGGGTAGGACACAGGTGGCGAAATGGCCTCGCGCCGGGGCAGGCGCACAAAGGCCTGTTCTCGGGCGGCCTCCAGCGCTTCAACCGCATCACGGCGCAATCGGTTCAGAAGTGAGACCGGAACAAACCAGGCTTGCGCGTACTGCACATGCAGTTCCAGAAGCTTGAAAATGCTGTCGCCCATCTTGCCGATGTGTTCGCGCAATTGAGCCGACACACCGTCCGGCTCCCTGCTCAACTGACGCTCACTGGCTGACAACGCCGCATGCGCCGTGGCACTGTGGCCGTCTTCGTCGGTCAACGTGAGTGTCAAGCCGTCTGGCGTGTCGCCGAGCTGCGCCCAGACGCCGATGCGGCGCTCGGCTGACTTCTTCTCCAGCACACGCACCCAATCAACATCGCGGTTCCGATTCACTTCGATATCCTTGCGCAAGTCGGGCAGGCTGACCAGCGCATCCTTGGGGAAGAGTCGCCAGCGTTTGCCATGGCGCTCGGCCCGGTTGATAGCCAAGCCACAGAGTTCCTTCTGCAGGTTGTAGTAGCAAAGCCCGTCGCCGTTGTGCAGCACCCCGTCCGGGTCGGTCGTCTGCAGTTCTACCCAGTTCGGACCGATCTGTGTCACATGGCCGATGGGCTGCCCCGGATTCTTTGGCGAGTCAAAGGCGCCAATGTCGATCTGGCGTCCGGGCACAAAGTAGTCCGTGAACTCGCGGTTGAAGTTCTGCAGCGGGTCAGGTTTGAAAGTGAATTGACTGCTGCCGCTGGAACTTCTGGTCAGCGGCTTGGCAGAGTCCTGTCGCTCGTCGATGAGTTTGTCGAGCAACCGGCGGTAGTGCGCCGTGATGTTCTTCACGTAGGCCATGTCCTTGTAGCGGCCTTCAATCTTGAAGCTGCGAATCCCGGCATCCACCAGCGCCGCCAGATTGTTGCTCTGGTTGTTGTCCTTCATCGACAGCACATGTTTGTCGTGGGCGACGAAACGACCGCGGTCGTCCAGCACCTGGTATGGCAGACGGCAGGCTTGACTGCATTCGCCACGGTTGGCGCTGCGCCCGGTGTGGGCCTGGCTGATGTAGCACTGGCCACTGTAGGCAACGCAGAGCGCGCCGTGTACAAAAAATTCAAGCTTGCAATCGGTCTGCGCCCGGATCTGGTTGATCTGTTGCAGCGTCAACTCGCGCGCCAGCACGATCTGCGACAGGCCCACATCCTGCAAAAAGCGCGCTTTCTCCGACGTGCGGATATCGCACTGGGTGCTGGCGTGCAACTGCAGCGGTGGCAGAGCGAGCTCCAGCAGACCCATGTCCTGGATGATGAGAGCGTCGGCGCCGGCCTCATACAACTGCCAGGCCAGCTTGCGCGCGCCCTCCAACTCTTCATTACGCAGGATCGTGTTGAGCGTTACGAAAATGCGGCTGTTGAAACGGTGCGCGTGGCGCGCCAGGCGTTCAATGTCCTGCACGCTGTTGTCAGCCGCAGAGCGCGCACCAAACGAGGGGCCGCCGATGTAGACCGCATCGGCGCCGTGCCGGACGGCCTCGATGCCAATATCGGCATCGCGTGCGGGCGACAGGAGTTCGAGATGAGGATCTGACAACAACATGCGCTGGATTATCCCCGCCCTGATCGGTTATCGTCATGCCATGTCTGCTTCAGTTCCAGTCCCAGTCGTGGCGCGCTTTGACGCGGTCGATGCCCTGCGCGGCGTCGCCATGCTGTGGATGACGGTCTTTCACTTCTGCTTCGACCTGAATCAGTCGGGCTATTTGAAGCAGGATTTTTACCGCGACCCGTTGTGGACATGGCAGCGCACACTGATCGTCAGTCTGTTCCTGATTTGCGCTGGTATCGGGCAGGCGATTGCCTTGCAGCAAGGTCAGAGTTGGGGCCGTTTCTGGCGCCGCTGGGCGCAGGTGTTCGGCTGTGCTTTACTGGTGAGCGCCGGATCGTGGTGGATGTACCCGCAAAGCTTTATCTACTTTGGCGTGCTGCATGGCATCGCCGCCATGCTGATTGTGCTGCGCATGACAGCACATTGGGGGCGCCGGCTATGGCTGCTTGGAGCACTCGCGATCGCGGCCAAATTTGTCGGCGCCTACGTCTTGCCGGCGCTGGCGCCAGAGAGTCTGGCAGCGCTCTTCAACGCGCCGTTGCTGAACTGGCTGGGGTTGATCACCCGTCTACCCATCACGGAAGACTACGTACCTGTGTTGCCTTGGCTCGGGCTGATGTGGTGGGGTGCTGCGCTAGGTTCCTGGCTGATGGGTGAGGGCCAGTGCTACCTGCGTCGCCCGATAGCATTGCACTTGAAGCCCTTGGCCTTGATAGGACGCTGGAGTCTGTCCTATTACATGCTGCACCAGCCGGTCATGATCGGCGCCTTGATGGCACTGGCCTGGCTGGTCAAATAAAAACGCGGCCGAAGCCGCGTCTTCCATGAGATGGAGCAGCGTCCTATTCGATCTTTGCCTTGGCGCGCAGTTCTTCCTGGTACTTTGACATCTTCTGCTGTTGCAGTTGCTGTGCCACCTGCGGCTTGACGTCGTCAAACTTGGGTAACTGGGCGTCGCGAACATCGTCGAGCCGGATGATGTGGTAGCCAAACTGGGTCTTGACTGGTGTCTCGGTCATCTTGCCCTTTGCCAGCTTGGTCAGGGCTTCAGAAAACTCGGCAACATAGTTGCCCGCATTGGCCCAGTCGAGGTCGCCACCCTTGGCGGCAGAACCCGGATCCTTGGAGGACTTCTTGGCAATCTCGTCAAACTTGCCACCCTTCTTCAGCTGGGCGATGATGGCCTTGGCCTGGTCTTCCTTTTCAACCAGAATGTGGCGAGCGTGGTACTCCTTGCCATTGTTGGCAGCAACAAACTTGTCGAACTCTGCCTTGACTTCGGCGTCGCTGACTGGATTGGCCTTTTGGTAATTGGTGAACAGTTCGCGAATCAGGAGCGTTTGGCGTGCCAGTTCCATTTGCACCTTGAAATCCTCGGTCGCATCGAGCCCCTGCTTCTGCGCTTCCTGAATGAAGATTTCGCGGGCGATCACTTCATCCTTGATTTGTGCCTGCATCTCCGGTGTGACGGGTCGACCGGACCGGGCAATTTGTTGCGCCAGCGTGTCCACGCGTGAGCTTGGTACGGCCTTGCCGTTGACGATGGCCACGTTTTGCGCTGCAACCAGCGTCGCTGAGGTGCTGAGCAGGGCGGCAGTTGCAATGACGGAAAAAAGTTTCAACTTCATTCGGGTTTCCTGGGTAACAAGGTTCAAATCGGGGGGGAGTGGGCTTCAATTGCCAGTGCATGCAAGCCCTGGTCCATGAAATCTTGCAGCGCATCATACACAAGGCGATGCCGCTGTACCGCAGACTTGCCGGTAAATATTTGTGAAGTCACACGGACACGGAAATGGCTGCCAAATCCGCTGCTGTTGGCGCCAGCGTGACCCTGATGCTGGTAGCTCTCATCGATCACCTCCAGTGTGAGGGGTTGCAAGCGCTCGCGCAGGCGCTGTTCGAGCTGGGCGGCGGTGGGTGTGGACGTGTTCTGTGAGCTCATGGTGGGGGTGCGATCCCGGCGTCATCGGCCTGAAGATAGCGCGCAATGTAGAAACCCTGACCGACGATGAAGACCAGGGGAAAGATGTAACCCCAGATCTTGAAATTGACCCACGCCTCGGTACTGTAGTAGGCGGCAACGTAGCCGTTGATGATCGCCATGAACGCACTGTAAACAACC
>CAIYGK010000078.1 GCA_903925725.1 uncultured beta proteobacterium
CAGGACGGGTGTCTTCTGGCGCACGAGCTCGAAGTCGTCAATCGACCAGTCCACCCCGGCCGCATGGGCAATTGCCAAAAAGTGCAGCACGGCATTGGTGGAACCACCGATGGCCATGATCACTGCGACCGCATTCTCAATGGACTTTCGCGTCACGATGTCACGAGGCTTGAGGTCCTTCTTGATGGCTTCGACCAATACCTGGGCCGACTCTCTGGCTGAGTTCACCTTCTCGTCATGCGGGTTGGCCATCGTGCTTGAATAGGGCAGGGATATGCCCAAGGCTTCGAAGGCTGAAGACATCGTGTTGGCTGTGTACATGCCGCCGCAGGAGCCTGGACCAGGAACGGCGCGTCGCTCGATTTCGAGCAGATCTTCGTCGCTCATGCGGCCAGCGGCGTTTTCTCCCACCGCCTCAAAAACACTGACGATGTTGAGATCCTTTCCCTGATAGTGCCCCGGCAGGATCGTGCCGCCATAGACAAAAATCGCAGGTACATTGGCGCGAAGCATGCCCATCAGTCCGCCCGGCATATTCTTGTCGCAACCGCCGATGACGATGACACCATCCATCCACTGCCCCTGGACACAGGTTTCTATGCAGTCCGAAATAACCTCGCGACTTACCAGAGAGTACTTCATGCCTTCGGTGCCCATGGACATGCCGTCAGAAATAGTGGGTGTGCCAAAGACCTGGGCGTTCCCGCCGGCTTGTTCAATTGCCTCAATGGCGGCGTCGGCGAGTTTTTGCAGGCCACTGTTGCAAGGCGTGATGGTGCTGTGGCCGTTGGCCACACCGATCATGGGTTTCTTGAAGTCCTCAGCCTCGTAACCCATGGCGTAGTACATGGACCGATTGGGCGCGCGCGACTTGCCTTCGGTAATGTTCTTGCTGCGGGGGTTGAGGACGTCGGGTTGGGTGGCCATAGGTGTTTCTCTTAAGAAAAGTTCGAATTTTCAAGTCCGCAAGAAGTCAGGACCGGTTTTGTGTATTCTGTGCATTTTATAGAGCACTGCACAAGCTGGGCTTGCGTGCACAATCCTGCCATGCTCATTCACCCTCAAATCAATCCTGTTGCTCTGCAAATCGGTCCGCTGGCGGTCCACTGGTATGGATTGACCTATCTGGCGGCGTTCGGCTTGTTCATGTTTCTGGGCAAGCGGCGTTTGGCACATGAGCCCTTTGCCTCGATGAGAGGAGGGGGCGCCTGGAGCACCAAGGATGTCGAGGACATTCTGTTCCTGGGCGTGATGGGTGTGGTGCTTGGTGGGCGTCTGGGCTATTGCTTGTTTTACAAGCCGCTCTATTACCTGGCGCATCCACTGGAGATCTTTGCTGTGTGGCAAGGCGGTATGAGTTTTCATGGCGGGATGTTAGGCGTCATCGCGGCCATGGTCTGGTTTGCCCGATCACGCGCGCGACCCTGGCTGCAAGTTGCTGATTTTGTAGCACCCTGCGTGCCTACCGGACTCGCAGCCGGGCGCGTCGGCAACTTTATCAACGGTGAACTGTGGGGACGCCTGTGCAGCCCCGATTTGCCTTGGGGCATGGTGTTTCGCGGCGCTGGTGAACTGCCGCGCCACCCGTCGCAGGTGTACCAGTTTCTCGGCGAAGGCCTGCTTTTGTTCGTCCTGCTGTGGCTCTACGCCCGAACGCAACGCCGCGAAGGGCAGGTAGCGGCGGTCTTCCTTATCGCTTATGGTGTGTTGCGCTTCGGCGCAGAATTTTTTCGTGAACCTGACGCCCATCTCGGTATTTTGTCGCTTGGCATGAGCATGGGGCAGTGGCTGTGCCTGCCAATGATTTTCGGCGGCATCGGTCTGTGGTGTTGGGCGCAAGCCCGCGCACGAGTCTGATTGTTTTGTCACCGATGAATACGTCTGACTGGATCAGTCGCAAGGTCTCCAAGTTGTTGCCCGCCTCGGGTGCAAAGGGCAGGGGTTCGGACAGTGCCGCAGTTCCTGATTCAGCGCCTGCCAGTAGCGCAGAGACGCAGGACCCGACGCGCAGCGTGGTGGAGCCAGCGCGCGGCGCGCTTGCCGCTGACGGATTGACGCCCAGCCCAAGTGGACAGGTCGTCTCGCGCTCCACACGTGAGCGTCTGGTTGGTACTTTGCGGCGCAAGGGAGAGGCCATGTCACCGCGTGCCCTGCGCCACACTCTGAGCGAGTTACGTGCTGTGGTGGACGGGCGTGTCAGCGAGGTCGAAGGCGGACGCCGAGCCAGTGTGTTGGCGCAGTGGTACGCAGTTGCGGCGAGCGCCGAGCGTCGTGATTTCTGGTTGCTGATGAGCGAGCAGTTTGTCGCGGATCCCCAGGTACTCAAACGTGCACAAGCTCGCTTTGCAGCCGCAGTCGGAACGCCCGACGACGCGGTCGCTGAAGTGCAGTACCGCCGCGCGACGGTGTCGCCGCGGCGGCGCTTGCTGCAGCGCTTCAGCGCCTGTCCAGACGGTATCAGGTTTCTGGTCGACCTGCGCGCGGAGATGCTGCCGGTACTCAAGTCCGAC
>CAIYGK010000079.1 GCA_903925725.1 uncultured beta proteobacterium
CAACTCTCCTTGAAAGCGGGGGAAATTCCCCACCTCCAAGGCTTCACCTCTATGCCCGTGTGCGCAAGCACCACAGCAAACAAAAACGCGATGGTGGCCTGTGAGGACCTACCACCGCATAGCGGTTTAGTTCAACGCCTGTTATCGGGCTGTTGAGCCCCCAACACTCCCCTTACCTTGAAATCCTAAATGAGAACTTGTCTGTTTTGCAAAACCAGTTCGTTTCGCAAAATAGGTAGATTTGCGAAGTTATTTATTTCATAATATGAAATATTGTTTTGTTGCCAATTCACCAACCTGGCCAAGTAATCCAGCTGCTTTCTCTTCAACGCTGCATGCTATGGCTGAATCGGCCAAGGGATTGCGGCGATCTCAGGGTATTTGAGAGACTGCCTCTTCCAAATATTTTGGGCATCAGTGCAGTGCTGGGCAGGTGCGGACTTGCACAACCGCATTAACCACAACTTGGCTTCATCTGGCTGATGATTGAGCGCCAAAGCGGTCGCCAGCTTATGTATGAAAAGTGGGCCAGCAAAAAAGTTGGTCACGCGGCGGATTTTGGCGATCTCAGCCGGCGGCATGTCGGGTCGAGGTTCAATGCGTGTCACATCAATGTAGTCGCGCCACTGCGTCAGCAGCAGCACATCCGGTGGGTCGAGGTGCGCCACCTTGATTCTCATTTCTTCCATCCGGAAGTTTTCGTGGCTACGTTCGACTTGCGCGTAATCCCGAATGATAAGTGACAGCAACAGAGCAGCTAAAAGCCAAATACCCCTTGACACCCAGCGAGGCATGAAAAGCACGGGCGTACCGCCAATCCGGGCATTCAATACTCCCATGACCAAACCGACCGGCAGCAATATATAGGCGTAATGCAGGGGCAACTCCAGCATCGCATGGTTGGCAACTACCCCCAAAAACAAAACCAGAACAGCTACTTCAGCAGAGCGCACAGAGGTAATCTTTTGCCAAAACCAAACTACCAATGAGATTGATACCAGCAACCCCAGCGGAATTCCACACCAAATCAGCAAATCCAAGAATAGATTGTGGGCGCTTGTAAAAGCCCCATTGAGCATCGGGTGTTCAATTGTGACTGCCATTTGAGCCGACACGACTTGATACCAGCCGTAGCCAAACCACGGTCGCTGCCCGATGGCATCTAAAAATGTCCCCCAAGCCACCAGCCGAAGTTGACCGCTAAAGGTCTTCAAGTAATCGGGGGGCAACGAAGCAGGGCCAAGCAAGACACTTCCCAGCCAATCTTGTGCAACAAAACACATCACAAAATACAGTCCGAGACCGGCGACGATAAGGGGTAGCCGCGAGCATCCCCACAATCTGCGCCAAAACCAAGCAGCGCCGACCAGCAGTGCAACGCCGACCCAGGCGGTGCGCGAACCAGTCAGGGCAATGCCAAACAACAAGAAGGCCGTCAGCAGCACAGCCGACCAGCCGCTGATGTGCTTGCGAATGAAGCCCCAGCCTGCTGCCAATACGCCCCATAGCAGAAACGTACCCAATTGATTCGGTTGCCCGAGGTTTGCGTGAGGCCGCTGCGCGCCACCGCCCATCTTCCAGAGTTCCAGGCCATCGAGTTGCAACCACTGCTGCAATTGCAAACCGACCGAGAGCACGGCGGCAACGCCAATGGCCAAAAACAGGCCATCGCCCAGTTGACCCGGACTACTGGACTCCCAGCGCGCGCCGATGAGCAACGCCAGAAAAAGACCCAATAGATAAGCGGAAGTTATCCACGCCACACCAGGCAGGAGAATCAATCCAACGCCATGTTGGAGCCAAGGAATGCAGATCAGCAACGCTACCAGCAAGGTTACGCGGTGCACAGCAAGTTCGCCGTCTGTGCGCAGAATGACTGCTGCACACGCCAGCGCCACTGTTGCCGCGGTCCAGGCATCGGTATGAAATGTTAGCCAAGGGCGATAGTGATTTGGCAATAGCCAGCCAATAGCCAAGGCGCAAGACCAGAGGGTCAACCAAAAAGGTGACAGGGGAGGCTTTGCAGATGTCATCAAAGCTCAACAGTTCAAAGTCTGTACCCAAAAACACAAAAGGCACTCTTGCGGAGTGCCTTTGGCTGTGGACATCTGCCACAAACCCGGTTGTTCACAGAGTTTGCGGCACGTCCTAAATGGACTTCAAATCAATCAAGTCTTCGGCAAATACTTGGCAGGTACCGTGCTGGTTGAATCGATGGTCCAAACGGTTCCCGACGGACTGCAAGTGCCAGCATAAATAATGGTTTGATCAGCCGAGACTGAGCTGCCAATAGCTTTCATCTTGATGGTGACAGACATTGCTGATGTTGATGAATTGGTGGCTGCCACCTCTTTGACGTAGGTGCTGGAAATATCGGTACTAGTTGGCAGACCCAACGAGACATTGGTAATCGCGGTGGACGTCAAAGTTTGTTCGCTGCATGCAAGGGCAAGCGCAGTGCGGGCAGGGGCCGATATACCAACGGCTTCCGACACTTTCGCCTTCACGGTGTAATCCTGATAAGCGGGCAGTGCCACAGCAGCCAAAATACCAATAATCGCAACAACGATCATCAGTTCAATCAGGGTAAAACCCTTTTGCATAGAACGCTTCATCAATAGCTCCTTTAAAAAAATCACATGTAACAAGAACGATACGACAAATCACATGCAGGTTCTGTGCCATGCATCAGACCTCACTGATGTGGCCTTTGCAGCAGCATTCCCGACAAATTTCAACGCGAGGGTGATAATTTTTGTCACTTATCGCTGCTTGCGTGACAATTTTGTCATTTCTCAGATCGATAGTTGAGACAAACCGAACTGAATATTTTGACGGTCTTCACCCCCAAATTCGAAGAGAGGGGAACTTCAGGTGTGGCGCACCGAGACTCGATCGGTCGTCAGGGCCCGCCGCCCTTTAGGGCTGCAGGACATCAAGAACTGAGCTTCCCCTTCGTAGCCAAACAAAATCCAGCTTGATGTTGCCCCCGAAAAACGTACTCCATAGCTGATGGTCAAATTCAGACATTGGAGATTACGAAATGAGCAAACGCAAAGACGGTCAACAGCGGGGCAAATACACCCTGGAATTCAAGCTAGAGGCGGTGCGCCTGGTC